>JAAYAS010000165.1 GCA_012719255.1 Microbacteriaceae bacterium
CGAACTCGCCGTCGATGTACAGCTGGATCTTCTCGGGCAGGCCCTCGGGAAGCTTCGTGGTCATGTTCGCTCCTGGTCGTTGCGGGGTCGGGATTCGTTCAGTGGTCGGATCGGTCGTCGCCCGAGATGGCCTCGAGGACGGCGGTCATGGTGTTGAGGCGGTGCCGGCGCGCCTCGCGCTCGACGAGGTCGACGCCGGCACCGGTGCGGATGAGCTCGAGGATGCGGTCGTGCTCGTCGACCGACTCGGCGGTGCGGGCCGGCACGAAGGCGAACGCGGATTCGCGCATCGTCTCGAGCCGGTGCCAGCCGCGGCGCACGAGATCGGCGACGTGCTCGTTCGTGCAGTGCTGGAAGAGCACGCCGTGGAACCGCTGGTTGAGGCGCGTGAACGCCGGGGCGTCGATCTCGCCGGTGTCGGTCATCGCGCGCATCTCGGCGTTGATCGCGGCCGCCTCGTCGAGCTCGGCGTCGGTGAGGTGCGGCGCCGACAGGGCGGTCGCGAACCCCTCGACGAGCCCGAGGGTCTGCATCGTGTCGCGGTAGACGCCCTTGTCGAGCATCGTCACCTGCGCGCCCACGTTGTGGACGTAGGTGACGGCGCCCTCGGCCTCGAGCCGCCGGATCGCCTCGCGCACCGGCACCGTCGAGCAGCCGAGCTCGCGGGCGATCTGCCCGAGCACGAGCCGGTAGCCCGGCGTGTAGTCGCCGGAGGTGATGCGGTCGCGGAGGAAGTCGTAGGCGAGCTGCGACTTCGAGGGCTCGACGGCGGTGGTCATGGTCTAGTCCTGCGCCTCGCGCCACTCCTGATAGCGCTGCTTCCACTCGCCGGTCGGCGGGAAGAGGCCGTCGACGGGGTTGCCGTCCTTCACCTGGTCGAACACCCAGCCGTCCTGGCGCTCCTGCTCGTAGGCGTCGTTGACGACCTCCTCGAACAGGTGCGGCGGGATGACGATCACGCCGTCGTCGTCGCCGACGATGACGTCGCCGGGCTGCACGGTGGTGCCGCCGCAGGCGATGGTGCCGTCGATCTCCCACGGCACGTGGCGGCGGCCGAGCACCGCCGGGTGGTTCGACGACGAGTAGACGGGCAGGCCGAGCGCGGCGACCGCGGCCGAGTCGCGCACGCCGCCGTCGGTGACGACGCCGGTGGCGCCGAGCACCTGGGCGCGCAGCGCGAGCACGTCGCCGAGGGTGCCGGTGCCCTTCTCGCCGCGGGCCTCCATGACGACGACGTCGCCGGGCTTCACCGAGTCCATCGCGCGCTTCTGGGCGTTGTAGCCGCCGCCGTGCGACTTGAAGAGGTCCTCGCGGTTCGGCACGTAGCGGAGGGTCTTCGCAGTGCCGAGGATGCGGGTGCCGGGGTGGTTGGTGGTGACGCCGTCGATCGAGCAGTTCGAGATGCCGCGCTTGCGCATCTGCGCCCAGAGCGTGGCGACGGCGATCTCGTCGACCTTCGCGCGCAGCTCGTCGGTGATGACCGGCGTCGGCTCGTCGAGGCCGGCGGCCTCGCGGGAGCCCCACGCCTCGATGCGCTGGGTCTCGTCGACCTGCGGCTGGGCGCCGAACGCGGCCATCGGGAACTCGCTCTCGACGACGCGCGAGACGAGGCGGCCGGTGCTCGGCCCGCCCGGGGCGGTCGGGGCGTCGACCTCGACCTCGACGACGTCGCCGGGCACGGCGACCGACGAGCCGGCGGGGGTGCCGGTGAGGATCACGTCGCCCGCCTCGAGCGTCATGAGCTGCGAGAGGTCGGCGACGAGCTGGCCGAAGGGGAACACCAGGCCCGAGGTGTCGTCGTCCTGCACGAGGTCGCCGTTCACCCAGGTGCGCACGCGCAGGGCGGTCGGGTCGAGCTCGGCGGCGGGGATGATCGCGGGGCCGAGCGGGGTGTAGCCGTCGCCCGACTTGTTCTTCACGTTCGAGCCCTTGTCGGCGTGGCGGAGGTCGTAGAGGCCCCAGTCGTTCGCGGCGGTGATGCCCGAGACCTTCGACCAGCCCTCCTCGGGCGAGACGCGGCGGCAGGTCTCGCCGATGATCAGCGCGATCTCGCCCTCGTAGGCGAGCAGCTCGGTGCCCTGCGGGCGCTCGACGGCGTCGCCGGTGGCGGCGATCGAGGTGCCGGCCTTGATGAAGTACCCGGGGAACTTCGGCGAGCGGCCGCGCTGAGCGATGCGCGACGGGTAGTTGAGGTGGAGGGCGACGATCTTGCCCGGGCGGTTCGCGCCCGTGAAGTCGGCCTGCGTGGTGATGATCGACATGGAGAGGGGTCCCTTCGCGTGTCGCGGATCCGCGCTGCGTTGCGCGTCGGGCCGGCTGCCCGGTGGATGTCCGAGATGGATATACGAAATGATATACGATCCACGATCCACCGCAAGAGGCGAATCCGAGAGGTTGCTGAGCGCCACCCTCGCACCCGCGCCCGTGCATCCCCCGAGCGCTCTCCGGGCGCCGCCCGAGTGCCGTCCTAGCACCGTCCGAGCACCGGACGAGCGGCTTCGGCTCGCGCGCGGGGGCGCCCGCGTTGTAGCCTGCCGACTGCCCGGGTCGAACCCCGCCGGGCTTGCCGTGACCGGCGCGTCCCCCGATCGACAGGACGATCGATGCTCCCCTCCGCCCCCACGGCGAAGCCCGCCCGCGCCTCGGCGCCGGCCTGGCTCGTCGTCGCCATCTGCACGCTGCTCAACGCCATCGACGGCTACGACGTGCTCGCCATGGCCTTCACCGCCGCCCCGGTCTCGGCCGAGTTCGGGCTCAGCGATACCGAGCTCGGCTGGCTGCTCTCCTCCGGCCTCATCGGGATGGCCGTGGGCGGCGTCTCGTTCGGACCGCTCGCCGATCGCATCGGCCGCCGTCCCGTGATCATCGGCGGGCTCGTGCTGAACATCGCCGGCATGCTGCTCGCCGCGACGGCGCCGGGGATGGGGATGCTGCTCGTGTGGCGCATCCTCACCGGGCTCGGGGTCGGCGCGATCCTCGCCACCGGCGCCGTGCTCGTCAGCGAGACCGTCTCGGCCCGTCGACGCGGCCTCGCGCTGAGCGTCTACACCGCCGGCTACTCGCTCGGTGCGACGATCGGCGGACTCATCGCCGGCTGGCTCGTGCTCGAGGTCGATTGGCGCGCGGTGTTCGTGCTCGGTGGCGCGGTCGGCGCGGCGGCGCTCGTGATCGTGCTGCTGAAGCTCCCGGAGTCGGGCGCGTTCGCCGCGCACGGCGACGCCGCGGCCGGCGCCGCCCGGGCGGCCGAGTCGGCGCGGGCGGCCGAGGCCTCGGCCCCGGTCGGCAGCGCACCGGCCCTCGACGCGTCGGCCCTCGATGCCCCGGCCCTCGATGCCCCGGCGGCCGTCGACGCGCCGGCCGTCGACGCGCCGGCCGTCGACGCGCCGGCC
>JAAYAS010000166.1 GCA_012719255.1 Microbacteriaceae bacterium
GACCTCGCTCTCAGCCGTCTCGAAGGGATCGCCTTGCTCAACCGTCGCCCGCTGCGCCGCTCATCGGTCGCGCTCGCGCTCGCCGCCTCGATGGCGTTCGTCGGATTCGCGAGCCCCGCGTTCGCCGACACCGCCATCGACTCGCTCGAGTCGCCCGCCCTCGCCTCCACCAACCCGACCCCCGAGGTCGTCGACGGCGCGGTCGTGCCGCTCGAGCCCCGCCCCGGCTTCCGGGTGCTCCCCTACCTGCAGAAGCCCGCGGCCGACCAGATGACGATCAACTGGTTCAGCGAGACCGGCAGCGACGCCGCGCTCGTGGTGAAGGGCCCGGGCCTGCCCGCCGAGGGCGCCGTGTTCGCCGTGGCCGGCGCGCAGAACCCCGTCAACGACTACCAGCAGGCCGAGCTCGAGATCGGCGCGTTCGACAACGGCCGCGGCCTGCGCGTCGAGCAGGGCGAGTGGATCCGGGCGAACAGCCCCTACAAGTACAGCCAGCTCGTCGCCGGCCTGCAGCCCGGCTCCGACTACACCTACGAGGTCACCGTCGACGGCTACCGCCACGAGGCCGGCTTCTCGACCCCGCAGCCCACCGGCAGCGCGCTCACCGAGCCGTTCTACGTCATCGCGTTCTCCGACACCGAGACCGACCCGAAGGGCCGCGTCACGCAGCGCGAGTGGGAGGTCACCACGACCCTCGCCGACGGCTCGGAACCGCGCCCCGAGCCCGGCTCGGCGTGGGACCAGAAGTTCGGCGGCGGCAACCGCAACGGCCAGTACGCCCTCAACTACATGCTCACCGAGGACCAGGGCCAGTTCTACAACAACCAGGTCATCGCCGAGCGCTCGCCCGACCTGCTGCTGCTCGCCGGCGACATCGTCGAGCGCGGCTCGAGCCAGACCCACTGGGACGAGTGGTTCGACTACTTCGCCGGCGACAAGGGCGTCATCCTCGACGACACCCCGATCTTCACCTCGCTCGGCAACCACGAGGTCTACGGCTACGGCACCCCCGACGACCGCTCGCTCATCGTGCGCTCGCGGATGGAGTACAACCAGTACTTCGACACGTTCGGCTCGGACGACCCCTCGACCCTCGGCGCCTACCACCGCATCGACCAGGGCCCGGTGACCTTCATCTCGCTCGACGTGACGAACGGCCAGCCCGACACGACGCTCGACACCGTGCCCGAGTCGGAGCGCTCGGTCGGCGACGACTCGACGCTCACGCCCGAGCAGTACGGCACCGACACGCAGGGCGTCTTCACGTACGAGGAGTACGCCCGCGACTGGCACCACGCCTTCGACGAGGGCTGGGCGCCCGCCGACGCCGACCCGGCGAAGCCCGACCAGCCCGACTTCATGCCCGGCTCGCCGCAGTACGAGTGGTTCGAGCGGCAGCTGCAGGACGCCCGCGACCAGGGCCAGATCATCGTCGTGCAGTGGCACCACGTCGCCTACTCGAACGGCGTGCACGGCACCACGATGGGCAACGACAACCCCGACAACCAGCCGGGCACCCCGACCCGCCACCTCCAGCCGCTGCTCGAGGAGTACGGCGTCGCCGCGGTGATCTCGGGCCACGACGAGATGTTCGAGGTGAGCTACGTCGACGAGGACGGCGACGGCGTCGGCGTCTACCACTGGGATGTGGGCGTCGCGTCGGACGGCCTGCGCGCCGACATGAAGACGCAGACCGACGACGGCTCGTACGAGCAGGTGCTGTTCAACACCCACTCGATCTGGATGGCGCAGACCGACGAGCCGGAGATGTGGGTCACCAACGAGAACGGCGTGAAGCACCTCGTCGACGGCGGCAAGCACTACGGCCACCTCGACATGCTCTTCGAGCCCTACACCGGCGCCCCGCTCGCCTCGGGCGTCGTGCCCGCCGCGCAGCTCACCATGACCCCGGTCGCGGTGTTCCCGGTGCTCGACGACGACTACGAGGTCTCGCACGTCGAGCGCCGCGAGCTGCCCGAGGGCACCCAGATCGTCTACTTCGACGCCGCGGGCAACGTGCTCGACCCGAACGCCGCGCCGACCGAGCCGACCGACCCGGTCGAGCCGACCGACCCGGTCGAGACCGGCGAGCCGACCCCGCTGCCGACCGACCCGGCGCAGACCGACCCGGCCGCGACCGACGACCCGGCGCAGACCGGCCCGGCGACGCAGCCCGGCGACGACCCGGCGGCCACCGCCCCCGCGGCCGACGGCCCCGGCGGCGACCTCCCCTCGACGGGCGCCGACGGCGGCCTGCCCTGGATCGGCGGGATGGCGCTCGTCGCGCTCGCCCTCGGCGCCTGGATGCTGCGCCTGCGCCGAGCGCGCGCGTAGCCGCATCCCGCGCCGCCGACCCGGCCGCGCAACCGCCGAACCGGCATCCGCGAACGGCCCGGCCCCGCATCCTGCGGGTGCCGGGCCGTTCGGCGCGGATGCGCAGCCGCTCGCCGCGGCGCGACCGCGCCGGCTACAGCTCGACGTCGTTCGCGGCGGCGTACTCCTCGGCGGTGAGCAGCGGTCCCTCGTCGGCGACCCGCACCTTGACGAGCCAGGCGCCGTAGGCGTCGGCGTTGATCGTGGCGGGGTCGTCGACGGCGGCGCCGTTCACCTCGACGACCTCGCCCGAGACGGGGGCGTAGAGCTCGGCGACCGACTTCGTCGACTCGATCTCGCCGAACACCTCGCCGATGGCGAGCTCGGCGCCGACCTCGGGCAGGTCGACGTAGACGATCTCGCCGAGGCGGTCGGCCGCGATCTGGCTGATGCCGATCTCGGCGGGCTCGCCGTCGGCGAGCCACTCGTGGTCGTCGGAGTAGCGGAGTCCGGTCTTGACGGTGCTCATGATGGGTTCCTCACTGGGTTCGGGATGCGGGGTCGGGGTCGGTCCGGTCAGTCGGCTCGGCGCTTCGGGCGGCGGTAGAACGGCGGGTCGACCACCTCGAACGGCTCGCGCCGGCCGCGCAGGTCGACCTCGACGGCGGTGCCGGGCTCGGCGTGCTCGGGCGCGACGAAGGCGAGCGCGACCGGATGCCCGAGCGTCGGGCTCGGCATCCCGCTCGTCACCGCCCCGATCGCCGCGGCCTCCGCATCCGCGCCCGCCGCGTGCACGGCGTAGCCGGCGCGCGCGGCCCGCCGGCCCGCGCCGACGAGGCCGACGAGCACCCGGGCGGGGCCCGCCTCGGCGAGCCGCTCGAGCGCATCCCGGCCGACGAACGGCTCGGGCTTGCCGAGCGCGACGACGCCGCCGAGCCCCGCCTCGTAGGGGTTCACGTCGCGGCCGAGCTCGTTGCCGTGGAGCGGCATGCCGGCCTCGAGCCGCAGCGAGTCGCGTGCGGCGAGCCCGGCGGGTGCGAGCCCCGCCGCCTCGCCGGCGGCGAGCAGCGCGCGCCACAGCTCGACGGCGCGCTCGGCGGGGGCGTAGAGCTCGAAGCCGTCCTCGCCGGTGTAGCCGGTGCGGGCGAGCAGCACGTCGATGCCGGCGACGGTCGCGGGGGCGGCGCGGTAGTAGCGCATCCCCTCGACCGCGGCGCGATCGGCGGCGAGGCCGGCGACGACGCCCTCGGCGGCGGGGCCCTGCACGGCGATGAGCGCGGTGGTGCTCGTCTCGTCGGCGAGCTCGACGTCGAGGCCGCCGGCGCGCTCGCGCAGCGCCTCGGCGACCGCGGCGGCGTTGCCGGCGTTCGGCACGAGCAGGAACTCGTCGTCGGCGAGCCGGTAGCCGATGAGGTCGTCGACGATGCCGCCGTCGTCGTCGACGAGCAGCGTGTACTTCGCGCGGCCGACGCCGACGCCCGCGAGGTCGCCGACGAGCGCCGTGTTGAGGAAGCGGCCCGCGTCGGGGCCGGTCGCCCGCAGCTCGCCCATGTGCGAGAGGTCGAACAGCCCCGCGGCCTCGCGCACGGCGCGGTGCTCGGCGAGCTCGCCGCCGTAGCGCAGCGGCATCTCCCAGCCGCCGAAGGGCGTGAACGTCGCGCCGAGCCCGACGTGCTCGGCGTGCAGCGGGGTGCGGCGGGGGTCGGATGCGGTGGCGTCGGCCATGGGCGGGGCTCCGTTCGGTGGCGGGGCGGGGGAGTTCGGTGGGGTCGGCCCTTCGACGGGGCTCAGGGGCCTGGGATGGGGGCGGCGGCCCGGGTCAGGGGTTCTCGGCGAGCTCCTCGATGGGCGGGCACGAGCAGACGAGGTTGCGGTCGCCGTAGGCGCCCTCGATGCGCGACACCGGCGGGAAGTACTTGTCGGCGCGCAGCTCCGGCACGGGGTAGGCGGCCTGCTCGCGCGGGTAGGCGCGGGTCCACTCGTCGGCGACGAGCACCTCGGCCGGGTGCGGGGCGCGCCGCAGCGGCGAGTCGGCGAGCGCGATGCGGCCGGCGGCGATGTCGTCGATCTCGCCGCGGATCGCGATCATCGCGGCGACGAACCGCTCGAGCTCCGCGAGATCCTCCGACTCGGTCGGCTCGACCATCAGCGTGCCCGCGACCGGGAACGCGAGGGTCGGCGCGTGGAACCCGAAGTCGATGAGCCGCTTCGCCGCATCCTCGGCGGTGACGCCGGTCGCCTTCGTGAGCGGCCGCAGGTCGAGGATGCACTCGTGGGCGACGAGGCCCGTCGCGCCGGTGAACAGCACCGGGAAGTGCGGGTCGAGCTTCGCCGCGAGCCAGTTCGCGCTGAGGATCGCGACCGCCGAGGCGCTGGTGAGCCCGTCGGCGCCCATGAGCGCGAGGTAGCCGTACGAGATCGGCAGCACCCCCGCCGAGCCGTACCGGGTCGCGGCGACCGGCGGGGCGCCGTCGCCGACGTCGAGCGGATCGCCGGGGAGGTGGGGCACGAGGTGCTCGGCGACGCCGATCGGGCCGACGCCCGGCCCACCGCCGCCGTGCGGGATCGCGAACGTCTTGTGCAGGTTGAGGTGCGACACGTCGCCGCCGAACTCGCCGGGCTTCGCGAGCCCGACGAGCGCGTTCATGTTCGCCCCGTCGATGTACACCTGGCCGCCGGCGGCGTGCACCCTGTCGCACACCTCGCGGATCTCGACGTCGTAGACGCCGTAGGTCGACGGGTAGGTGAGCATGATCGCCGCGAGCCGCTCGCCGTGCTCGGCGAGCTTCGCGTCGAGGTCGTCGAGGTCGATCGCGCCGGCGGCGGTGTTCCGCACGACGATCACGCGCATCCCGGCGAGCACCGCCGAGGCGGCGTTCGTGCCGTGCGCCGACTCGGGGATGAGGCACACGTCGCGCGCGCCCTCGCCGCGCTCGCGGTGGTAGGCGGCGATCGCGAGCAGGCCCGCGTACTCGCCCTGCGAGCCGGCGTTCGGCTGCAGCGACACGGCCGCGTAGCCGGTGATCTCGACGAGCCGCGCCTCGAGGTCGGCGATGAGCTCGCGCCAGCCGGTCGTCTGCTCGTCGGGGGCGTAGGGGTGGATGCCGGCGAACTCGGGCCACGAGATCGGCAGCATCTCGGCGGTCGCGTTGAGCTTCATCGTGCACGAGCCGAGCGGGATCATCGTGCGGTCGAGCGCGAGGTCGCGATCGCCGAGGCGGCGGATGTAGCGGAGCATGCGGGTCTCGGAGCGGTGCGCCGAGAACACCGGATGCGCGAGGTACGCGCTCGTGCGCCGCAGCTCGTCGGGGATGGCCGCGGGGACGGCGGTGGGGCGGTCGCCGTCGGCGCCCGCGGCGCTGCTCGGCGCGACGTCGGCGTCCGCGGCGCCGCCCGGCCCGGCATCGCCGCCCGGGCCGCCGGCCGCGGCCGGCGTGGCGCCGAACGCCGCGATCACCGCGGCGACGTCGGCGCCGGTGGTGGTCTCGTCGAACGAGCAGCTCACCAGGTCGTCGTCGACGCGCCGCAGGTTCACGCCCGCCTCGCGCGCGGCGGCGAGCACCGCATCCGCCCGCCCCGGCACGCGGGCGCGCACGGTGTCGAAGAAGTGCTCGCGCACGAGCTCGACGCCGGCGGCGCGGAGCGCGGCGGCGAGCTCGCGCGCGCGGGCGTGGGCGTGCTCGGCGATCGCGCGGATGCCCTCGGCGCCGTGGTGCACCGCGTACATCGACGCGGTGATCGCGAGCAGCGCCTGCGCGGTGCAGATGTTGCTCGTCGCCTTCTCGCGGCGGATGTGCTGCTCGCGGGTCTGCAGCGCGAGGCGCAGCGCCTGCCGGCCCTCCGCATCCCGCGACACCCCGACGAGCCGCCCGGGCAGCGAGCGCTCGAGGCCGGCGCGCACCGCGAGGTAGGCGGCGTGCGGGCCGCCGAAGAACAGCGGCACGCCGAAGCGCTGGGTCGAGCCGACGGCGACGTCGGCGCCCTGCTCGCCCGGCGGCACGAGGAGCGCGAGCGAGAGCAGGTCGGCGATCACCGTCACCATCGCGCCGCGCTCCTTCGCCGCGGCGATGACGTCGCGGTGGTCGACGACGCCGCCGTCGTCGCCGGGCTGCTGCAGCACGATGCCGCAGAGCTCGCCGTCGGGCAGGCCCTGCTCGAGGTCGGCGAGCTCGAGCTCGATGCCGAGGCCGGCGGCGCGACCGGCGATCACCGCGAGGGTCTGCGGGAACACGTTGCGGTCGACGACGACGCGGGCGTCGGCGTGCGCGCGGTTCGCGCGGCGCATGAGCAGCACGGCCTCGGCCGCGGCCGAGCTCTCGTCGAGCATCGAGGCGTTCGCGATCGGCAGCGCGGTGAGGTCGGCGACCATCGTCTGGAAGTTGAGGAGCGCCTCGAGCCGGCCCTGCGAGATCTCCGGCTGGTACGGCGTGTAGGCGGTGTACCAGGCGGGGTTCTCGAGCACGTTGCGGAGGATCACCGGCGGCGTGTGCGTGTTGCTGA
>JAAYAS010000167.1 GCA_012719255.1 Microbacteriaceae bacterium
GCGAGTACGGATACCACCATAGGCGGGTTCAAGCCGACGATCGATCCTGGGAGCGCGCCGAATGGTCACTGGATTGTTACGATGAGGGGTCAGTCTCGGTCCGGTGCAGTGAGGTCCCTTCCCAAATGCGCGTCTTCGTCCAGATCCCCTGCCTCAACGAGGAGGAGACCCTTCCTCTCGTGCTCCAGTCGATCCCTCGGGAGATCCCCGGGGTCGACGAGCTCATCATCCTCGTCGTCGACGACGGCTCGACCGACCGCACCATCGAGGTCGCCCGAGCGCACGGGGTCGAGCACTTCGTGGTGCACGCCCGCAACATGGGTCTCGCGCGCTCGTTCCGCGACGGCGTCGACTACGCGCTCGCGCACGGCGCCGACATCGTCGTGAACACCGACGGCGACAACCAGTACCCGCAGGACCGCATCCCCGACCTGCTGCAGCCGATCATCGACGGCGAGGCCGACATCGTCATCGCCGATCGACAGACCGCGACGATTGCGCATTTCTCGCCGTTCAAGAAGATGATGCAGAAGGTCGGCAGCGACGTCGTCAACAAGGCGGCCGGCACGAAGCTGCCCGACGCGGCCTCCGGCTTCCGCGCCTACTCGCGCAACGCCCTCTACCGCCTCAACGTCGTCACGCAGTTCAGCTACTGCATGGAGACGATCATCCAGGCCGGCAACAAGCGCCTGCGCATCGCGTCGGTGCCGGTCGAGACGAATGCGAAGACGCGCGAGTCGCGGCTGTTCAAGAACATCTGGCAGCACATGTTCAAGTCGGGCTCGGCGATCGTGCGCTCGTTCCTGATGTTCAAGCCGCACGTCATCCTCACGACGATCGGCGTCCTGATGGCGCTGATCGGCCTCATCCCGATGATCCGCTGGTTCGTGTTCTGGCTCATGGGCGAGGGCGCCGGAAACATGCAGTCGCTGCTGTTCGGCACGATGTTCATGCTCGGGTCGTTCCTCAGCTTCGTGCTGCTCGTCATCGCCGATCTGCAGCGCACCAACCGCGTGCTGCTCGAGGACGCGCTCGAGCGCGTGAAGCGCATCGAGTTCGGCGGCCCGCACGTCGGCGGCACGCTGCACACGCAGATCGACCTCGGCCCCGACGTCGAGGGCGTCGCCGAGGTGCAGCGCTTCGACCGGGTGCCGACCGGCATGATCACGCTGCCGGGCGACGAGCACCTCGGCGGCGCGCCCGGCGCCCCGGCTGCGGGGGGCTAGCCGCCGATGGCCGTCGATCCGTCAGGTCCCGCGCCGGAGGCAGCGCCGCCGTCGCGGTCCGAGCCGGGCCCCGACGCCGTCGGCCGCCGCGGACCGGTCCAGCGGCTCCTCGGCGCGCTCCGCTCGCGCCCCGTGCGCATCGGCTTCCTGGTCGTCGCCCTCGCCGGCGTGGTCTGGGCGATCGCGAGCCAGTGGGACGAGATCCTCGCCGCGCTGGTCGAGATGTCGCCGACGACGATCGCGATCGGCGCCGTGCTCGCGATCGTGTTCGTGCTGCTCACGATGCTCTCGTGGCGGGCGGTGCTCGCCGACCTCGGCTCGCCCCTGCGGCTCGTCTCGGCAGGCCGGCTCTTCTTCGTCTCGCAGCTCGGCAAGTACGTGCCGGGCGGCGTGTGGAACTACGTCGCGGTCGTCGAGATGGGCGCGACCCGGAGCATCCCGCGGGCGCGGTCGCTCTCGGCGATGGTCGTGTCGATCATGGTGTCGATCGTCACCGCCGCGCTCGTCGCGGTGCCCGGCCTCGTCACCACCGGCCGATTCCCGATCGAGTCGGGCGCCTGGCTGCTCGTGCTCGTGCCGGTCGTCGCCGTCATGCTCGTGCCGGCGGTGCTCAACCGGCTCATCGCGTTCGCGCTGAAGCTCGTGAAGCGGCCGCCGCTCGAGCACCCGCTCCCGGCCGGCGGCGTCGCACTGTCGGCCGGTTGGGCGCTCGCTGCGTGGATCGTGTCGGGCGTCATGGTGTGGCTGCTCTGCCTCGACTTCGGCATGCCCGCCTCGTTCGAGACGTTCGTGCTCGCCGTCGGCGGCTACGCGCTCTCGTGGGCGATGGGCTTCGTCGTGTTCTTCGTACCGGCCGGCCTCGGCGTGCGCGAGGCGGTGCTCGCCGTGATGCTCGCCGGCCACCTCGAGCCCGGCGCGCTCATCGTCGTCATCCTCATGGCCCGCATCTTCGCGACGCTCGGCGACGTCGTGCTCGGGCTCATCGCCCTCGCGGTGCCGGAGCCGAAGGTGCACTCCGCCGACTGAGCGCCGCCGGGCCGCAGTGCGGCGACGGTCAGGACGCCGATCCGGAGGCGGGCTCGGGCTCGGGCGCGGGTTCGGTGGCGACGAGCCACTCCCAGGCGCGGCGCAGGCCCTCGTCGAGCCCGACCTCGGGCCGCCAGCCGAGGCCCTCGGCCGCGGCGCTCACGTCGAGCCACGACGCCGACACGTCGAAGCCGCGGCTCGGGAGGTGCTCGATGACGACGTCGAACGGCAGCACCGCCCGGAGCCGTTCGGCGAGCTCGGTGATCGTCGTCGGGGTGCCCGAGCCGATGTTGAACACGCGGTCGGTCTCGCTCGCGGTGTCGGCCGCGAGCAGCACGGCTCGGGCGATGTCGTCGACGTAGACGAAGTCGCGCTCCGACGTGCCGTCGCCGTAGATGCTGATGGGCAGGCCCGCACGGGCGGCGCGCATCCAGTAGCCGACGACGCCCTGGCCGCGCTTCGCGAGCTGACCGGGTCCGTAGGCGTTCGCGACGCGCAGCACCGTCGTGGGCAGCGGCGAGGCGGCGAGGAGTCGCTCGAGCTCGAGCTTCGCGGCGCCGTAGCGGTTCACCGGATCGGCCGGCATCGACTCGGAGAACGGCGAGCCGTCGCCGCTGTAGACCGTGCCGCCCGACGACAGGAAGACCACCCGAGTCGTGTCGGGCAGCGCGTCGACGAACTCGTGGAACGAGTCGCGCTCGAGCAGCACCGCCTCGGGCTCGGCCTCGGCGACCGCGGGGGTGATCATCGATGCCGCCCAGACCACCACCGGGACCCCGGCGAGCTCGTCGACGATCCGGCCGTCGAGCACGGCCGGATGCTGCCGGGTGAAGCCCACGACGCGCCGCCCGTCCGCCTCGGCGAGCCCGCGGATTCGCGCGCCGATGAAGCCGCTCGCGCCGACGACGGCGAGATCGGCCGGACCGGCGCTGTGGGATACTGACGGCATAGACGCTTAGCTTATCCGCTGGAGGAACAGGATGACTCGACGCCGTCTGCTGGTGCTCGCATCGACCTTCCCCGCGCGCCCCGGAGACGGCACGCCGGAGTTCGTCGCCGACCTCGCGGGGCAGGAGGCCGAGGACTTCGAGACGCTCGTCGTCGCGCCGATGGTGGGCGACGGCGCACGGCTCGAGTCGCAGCGGGGCTACCGGGTGCACCGCTTCCGCTACTTCCCCCGCCGCTGGCAGGACCTCGCCGACGGCGCGATCATCGAGAACCTCCGCAAGCGACCGAGCCGCTGGCTGCAGGTGGTGCCGTTCGTGCTCGCCGAGACCCTCGCGACGTGGCGCGCGGTGCGCTCCGGCCGGCCCGACGTCATCCACGCGCACTGGATCGTGCCGCAGGGCATCGTCGCGGCCCTCGTGGCCCCGCGCACCCCGACGCTCATCACGACCCTCGGCGGCGACCTCTACGCCCTCAACGCCGGGCCGCTGCGCGCGCTGAAGAGCTGGATGCTGGGGCGCGCCGCCTACGTGACCGTGATGAACGCCGAGATGGCGGCGAAGGTCGTCGAGCTCGGCGCCGACCCCGCGAAGGTCGAGGTCGTGCCGATGGGCGCCGACCTGTCGACGGTGCGGCCCCGCACCGACGGCGACGGCGTCGAGGCGCGCCTGCTCTTCGTCGGCCGTCTCGTCGAGAAGAAGGGCCTCGCGGTGCTGCTCGATGCGCTGCGGCGGCTCGACGACGTCGCCTGGCGGCTCACGGTGATCGGCGACGGCCCGCTCCGCGACGAGCTCGAGGCGATGGCGCCCGACGGCGCGGAGTTCGTCGGCAAGCAGGGCCGGGAGGCGCTGCGCGAGGCGTACGCGAGCGCCGACATCGCGATCTTCCCGTCCATGCCCTCCTCGAGCGGCGATCAGGACGGCCTGCCGGTCGCGATGCTCGAGGCGATGGGCGCGGGGTGCGCGGTCATCGCCTCCGATCTCCCCGGCATCTCCGAGGCCATCGCCGACGGCGCCGACGGCGTGCTGGTGCCGCCGCGCGATGAGGCGGCGCTCGCGGGCGCCATCCGCGCCCTCGTCGCCGACCCGGCCGCCCGCGACCGGCTCGGCCGGGCGGCCGCGGCCACCGCCCGCGAGCAGTACAGCAAGGAGGCGATCGGCGAGCGGTACCGCGGCATCCTGCGGCGCCTCGTCTGATGCCGCACGCACGCGGCCCCGGTCGCCCGAGCCCTCGGCCGCGCGCCGAGAAGGAGCCCTCCTTGGAACCCACCACGAACGCCGCATCGGCGCCCGGGCGCGTCGAGCGCGCGGGCGCCCGAGTCCGCGCGCTCGCCGATCGCATCGTCGAGCTGCTCGGCCACCGCGCGGTCGTCATCGCGACGCTCGTGCTCTTCGTCGTCGGCGCCCTGCTCATCGCGCTCACGGCGCGCGAGTCGCAGTACGACGAGCCCTACCACCTGGGCATCATCGAGCTCTACGCGCAGCAGTGGGGGCCGCGCCTCGAGAACACCGACGCCGCGCTCGGTCTCGGCGACGTGCAGTTCTACGGCTCCTTCCTCTTCCACTGGCTCGCGTCGTTCCCCTACCGGATCCTCGCCGCGCTCGGCGTCGAGGGCTTCGCCCTGCTCGTCTGGATGCGGGTGCTCAGCATCGCGCTCGTCGTCGCGACGCTGGTCGTGTGGCGCCGGCTCATGCTCGAGCTGCACCCCTCGCGCCCCGTCGCGAACGTCACGACGCTGCTGCTCGCGACCATCCCGCTGCTCCCGTTCCTCGCGGCGACGGTGACCTACGACAACCTGCTGCTGCTGCTCACCGGCTGCTACTTCCTCGCCGTCGTGCAGCTCGTGAAGACCGGCGGCGCCTCGACGCGGCTGTGGCTCGTGTCGCTCGCCCTCGGCATGTTCGCCTCGGTGACGAAGTACTCGTTCGTGCCGGTGTTCGCGGTCGTCACCGTCTACCTGGTGCTCGTGCACGGCGCAGGCTGGTGGCGAGCCGTGCGCGCGAACGGCGCGCTCGGGGTCGAAGGCGAGGCGGCTCCGGCGCGTCGACTCGCACTGCCCGGCGCGCTGCTCGTCGTCGGCATCGCGCTGGTGATCTCGCGCTACGTCGTCAACCTGCTGCGATTCGGCACCCCCTCGCCCGACTGCGCCGACGTGGCGACGGTCGACTACTGCCGCGCATGGGCGCCGTGGGATCGCAACTACGGCCTCGATCCGGGGTTCGACGACCTCGACCCGAAGTTCAGCGACGCCCTCGTCGTGCTGTTCACCGAGTGGCTGCCGGGCATCGCCTCGACGCTCGGCTTCGTCGGCGTGAAATCGGGCGAGCAGATCGTGTCCTCGGCGGGCAGCGCGCTCTCGCGCGAGTGGTTCTACCTCGCGATGATCCTCGTGCTGGTCGCGGCGCTGCTGTTCGGCCGGGTCGTGCCGCTCGCGCTGCGAGTGCCGCTCTGGCTCGCGCTCATCGTGCACAGCGCGCTGCTGTTCTGGGTGAACTACACCGACCTCCTCACGCTCGGCCTGCTCATGGCCTACTCGGCCCGGTACTTCTTCCCGTACCTCCCGTACCTGCTGCTGCTCGCCGTGGCCGGAACGGCGTTCGCCCTGCGGCGGACGCGACCCGACTCGCGCGTGATGGCGCTGGGCCTCCTCGCGGCGGCGCTCGTCATGGCGACGCAGGGCGGCGGAGCGATCGGCTTCTTCGCCGTGGCGGAGCCGCACTGGGTGCACCCGGAGTCGCCGCTCGCCGGGCTCGCGGAGGTGCTGCACCGCATCGCCGATCGCATCGTCATGCTCGGCTACTGACCGCGGCGGGCGGATCGCCCACCGCGTCGGTCGGGGATCACCGCATGCCGGCGATCACCACAGGCCGGCGAGCAGCGTGCCCGCGAGCGCGAGCTGGTCGCGGCGCCGACGGCGGAAGTCGCCGACGCGGCGCGCGAGCCGCAGGCGCGAGAGCGGGCCGCGCTCGTCGATGCGGGCGGCGAGCCACTCGAGGCGAGCCGCCTCGTCGGGCGCCGCGACCTCGCGCGCGGCGGCGACGATCCGCCGGGCATCGGCGCGGTGCGCCCCTTTCGCGATCTGCTGCAGGCGGCGGAGGTTCGAGCGGAGCCCCTCGTTCGCGCCGAGCACGTTCACGTCGTGCTGCCGGTAGTCGACGGTCGACTCGCCGTCGATGAACCAGCGGCCGCCGGCGGCGCGCACGAGCGCGTAGGCGAGCCAGTCGTGGGCGCGCGTGCTCGAGGCCGCCGAGCCGGGGTCGAGCAGCCGCTCGCGCAGCAGGCGGTAGGTGCTCGGCCGCAGCAGGAAGGTCGAGCCCGGCCCGCCCGACTCGAAGGCGTAGTCGCAGGCGCGCTGCAGCTGGTTCTTCACGATGAGCCGCCGCTCGCCGGCGGCGTCGAACGCGGTGACGTTCGACGACACCGCGTCGTAGCCGCCGCGGCCGTCGAGGCCGTTCGGCAGGCTCAGCAGCTCCCAGTGGCGGCGGAGCTTGTGCGGCGCCCACACGTCGTCCTGGTCGCAGAAGCCGACGGCGTCGAAGCCCTCGGCGTCGCACTCGCGCACGAGGCGGAAGAAGTTCGCCGCGGCCGAGCCGAAGCGGCCCGGGCGCAGCCGGCGCACGCGCGGGTCGTCGGCGTAGCCGTCGAGCACCGCGTCGGTGCCATCGGTCGAGGCGTCGTCGGAGACGACCACCTCGACGTCGACGCCCTCCTGCGCGAGCACCGAATCGAGCTGCTCGGCGATGAACTCGGCCCCGTTGTGCGCCGCGAGCAGGATGAGGATGCGCGGTGCGGAGGCGGAGGGGACGGGCAATGCGGGCCGTTCGACGTGATTCGGGGCGGCGGTCGGCCGCGGGCAGGTCGGGGTCAGTGTACTCCGCCGAGGGTCGGCGACCTCGTAGACTGCCGATCATGCGGTACCGAGTTTCGTGCACAGTGAACGGCCAGCGCGTCGTGGGGGCGGGGGAGTGAGCGCGGCCGCGGACAGCACCGCGACGGCGGCGCGCGGCGAGGTGCTCGCCGAGCAGAACGAGCCGGCGGGCGCCGTCGGCTGGCGGCGCGCCGACCTGTGGATCGCGCTCGGTCTGCTCGTGCTCACGCTCGCGATCGCGCTCGTGACCATCGTGCGGGCGCCGGAGTACTCGCGCATCGACGAGTACACGCACGCCGACTACGCCTACCGCATCTGGCACGGCGAGCTTCCGGCCGCCGGCGATCAGCTCGGTCAGGAGATGCTCGCCGACTGGTCGTGCCGCGGCGACAAGAAGAGCCGCCCGCCGGAGTGCGGGTCGTACGAGGCGACGATCCCCGAGGAGTTCATCTACGAGGCGTACCAGTACAACTTCTTCCACCCGCCCGTGTTCTACGGGGCGGTCGCCGTCGTCGCCGGCACCATCAGCGACACCGCCGGGCTCTCGTTCGTCACCGCGGCGCGCATGGCCTCCGCCGGCGTCGCGGCGCTCGGCGCGGCCGCGGTCTTCCTCGCCATCCGCTCGTGGCGGGTCCGCCGAGTTCCCGCCGCCGCCATCGGGCTGCTGACGATCGCGAACCCGATGGTCGCCCACGCCGCGGCGACGGTGAACCCCGACTCGATCGCGATGCTCGTCGGCGCCGGCGCGGTCTGGGTGCTCGGCCGCATCTACGTGCATGGCAGGGTGCCGATCGTCGCGGCCGGCGGCATCATGCTGCTCGCCGCGGGCTCGAAGGTGATCATCGCGATGGTGCTCGTGGCGGTCTGCATCGTCATCGGCATCGACGGCGCGCGGCGCTGGTTCCGGGGCGAGCGCGGGATGGGCGGCCGGATGGTGGCGCTCGCGGCGGTCTGCGCGGCCGTGCTCATCGCCGTGTACGTCGGGTGGAGCGCCTTCCAGGCCGGCCGCGGCGATCCCGATTGGGAGAACCCGATGACCGGCCTGTCGACCGCGGGCTTCGGAGCGTTCTGGCCGCCGGCGATGGCCGTGGCGACCTCGA
Organism: Microbacteriaceae bacterium; assembly: GCA_012719255.1. Classification (GTDB taxonomy): domain Bacteria; phylum Actinomycetota; class Actinomycetes; order Actinomycetales; family Microbacteriaceae; genus Gulosibacter. The sequence goes on from JAAYAS010000167.1 coordinate 8,166, forward strand.
TCACGAACATGTTCGGCATCGGCGGCGACTACTGGACGCA
>JAAYAS010000168.1 GCA_012719255.1 Microbacteriaceae bacterium
CGGCGTGCCCCCCCCGTACGCTGGTGCGATGCCCCGCATCCTCATCACCGCGTTCGAGCCGTTCGGTGGCGACAGCGAGAACGCCTCGGCCGAGGTGCTCGCACTCGTGCTCGACACGGTTGCGGCGCGGGCGACCGCGCTGCCGGCGGGCGTCGAACTCGTCGCCGAGGTGCTGCCCGTCGTCTTCGACGGCGCCGCCTTCGAGCGGGCGGTGCATCGGCACGCGCCGGACGCGCTGCTCTGCCTCGGCGAGGCGGGCCTGCGCCGCATCGTGACGGTCGAGCGGGTCGCCGTGAACACGATGGCGGCGCGCATCCCCGACAACGACTGTCGACGCCCGCACGGCGCGGTGATCGATCCGGACGGCCCGGAGTCGCGCACGGCCGGGATCGACGCCGACGCGATCTGCGCGGCGTTCCGATCGACGGGCGTCGAAGAGGTGCCGAGCGATGACGCCGGTCGCTTCGTCTGCAACGCCACCGCCTACCGGGCCTTCGGGCGCGAGGTGCCGTCGGTGTTCGTCCACCTGCCCGCGCTGCGCCGTTCGGGCGCGGCCGGCGTCGGCGCCGAGACCGATGCGCCCGGAGCGCGGCGCCCCGAGCGCGCCGCGAGCACGCACGCCGAGCTCGCCGCCGGCGTCGTCGCCGCCCTCGGCGCGATCTCCACCGAGCTCGCGCCCGGTGTCGAACGCGGTTAGCGCTCGGGGGTCGGCTCGAAGGTGTTCACCATCGCGGTGGCGGCGCGCTCGAAGTAGTCGAGCATCTGGGCGCGCACCATGGGCGGCCAGCCCATGGTGTCGAGCGCCGCGGTCATGTGCCGCATCCAGCGCTCCCGGGCGTCGGGGTTCACGTGGAAGGGCTGGTGCCGCATCCGCAGGCGCGGGTGGCCGCGCATCGACGAGTACGTCGATGGGCCGCCCCAGTACTGGCCGAGGAAGCGGCTGAGGCGCCAGATCGCGCCCTCGAGGTCGTCGTGCGGGTACATCGGCCAGAGCACCGGGTCCTGCTGCACGCCGTCGTAGAACCGCCGGCTCAGCTCCTCGAACGCGTCCATGCCGCCCACCTCGTCGTAGACGGTGGGGAGCGTCGAGGCCCCCTCCTCGGAGGCGCGCAGGTGCACGGGGGCGGGCCGCGGTTCGGAGTCGTTCATGCCGCCAGCCTACGCCGGGGCGCGGCGGGGTCGCGCATGACGAGCACCGCGACGATCAGGCCTCGGCGCCGCCCTCGTCGGCAAGGCGCTGCTGCGACTGCCGGTCGGCGACGCCCTCGCCCTTCGTGAGCCGCATGCCGTTCGGGCCGTTGAACACGACGGTGTTCATCGGAGGCAGCGAGATCGCGTCGGCCTTGAACGCATCCTGGATGCGGGCGCGCAGCTCGCGCTCGACCGACCAGCGCTCGCCGGGCATCGTCTTCACCACGAGGCGCACGATCACGGCCTCGGCCGAGAGGGTCTGCAGGCCCCAGATCGTGGGCTCCTCGAGCACCTTCTCCATCCAGCCCGGATCGTCGGCGAGCCCGCGCGCGGCCTCGAGCATGACCCGCTTCGCGTGATCGCGGTCGACGGTGTACGGGATCGCGAGGTCGATGATCGCGCGGTTCCAGCCCTGCGAGTTGTTGCCGACGCGCTGGATCTCGCCGTTGCGGATGTACCAGAGCTGGCCGTGGACGTCGCGCACCTGCGTGACCCGCACGCCGACCGCCTCGACGATCCCGGTGGCGTACTCCATGTCGACCTCGTCGCCGACGCCGAGCTGATCCTCGATCACCATGAACGTGCCGTTGAGCACGTCGCCGACGATCTTCTGCGCGCCGAAGCCGAGGCCTGCGCCGATCGCCGCCGACAGCAGCGTGAGCGAGGCGAGGAAGTTCGGGTTGATCACCGCCACCGACCAGAGCACGGCGATGATGAACAGCGTCACCGACGCGACGTTCGTGAGCACCTGCCCGATGGTGCGGGTGCGCTGCACCGTCCGCACCGACTCGAGCGGCGAGCGCAGCGCGAGCATCTGGGTGTCGTCGACGCCGCGCTTGCGCTTCACGTTGTGCACGATGCGGTCGACCGAGCGGCGGATCACCACCTTGAGGATGCGGTTGAGCACCCACGCGCCGGCGAGGATCGCCACCACCTCGACGAGGGGGAGGAGCGGTCCGAGGAATTCGGTGAAGTCGTCCCAGATCTGCTGCATAGCGATGCCGAGTCTAGAGTCCTCCGCCGAGCATCGGCCGCGGCCGCCGTTGGCGCCTCGGGGAGCGCGCGGCGTCATGCGTCGTCATCGTTCTTCGCGGGGATGCGCCGGCTCGCTACAGTGCCGCTCGTCGCCGCCGTGCCCGTCGGCGCCGGAACCGCTGAAGGAGCCGCCCATGACCGAACCCCGCGACCGCGCCGTCGAACCGCCCGCCGCGACCGACGCCCCCGACGCGCACGGCAAGTTCTCGCTGAGCGAGGACTGGACCGCGACGCTCGCCGGCCTCGCACTGCTCGGCCTGTGCCTCGCGCAGGTCGTGCCGGACATCGGCGGGTGGCGCTGATGGCGGGCCGCGACGGCGGCGGCGCGGCTCGCGCGGCATCGGTCGAGCCGGTCGAGCCGGTCGAGCCGATCGAGCCGGTCGAGCCGATCGACCCGGCCGGCTCGGCCGGCGCGGGGCGCTCCGAGGCACCGGTGCCGGCGACGGCCGAGGTGGCAGTGCGGGGCACGCCCTCGCCGGCATCGGCGGCCGCCTCCGCACCCGCCCCCGGCTGGGGCGCCGCCGGCCTCGTCGTCGTGGTGGCGCTCGCCCTCCTCGTCGACCTGCTCGCCTCGCGGATGCCGGAGTGGACCGCGGGCACCTGGTTCGGCCCGATCGCGAAGTCGGTCGAGTTCCCGGTCTACGCGATCCTCATCGGCTTCGCCGCGAACGCGCTGCTCAGCGCCCTCGGCCTCCGCGACCGCATGGCGGCGGCGTTCCGCACCGAGTTCTTCATCAAGACCGGGCTCGTGCTCCTCGGGGCGACCGTGAACGTCAACGTCATCCTCGGCGCCGCGGCGCCGGCGCTGCTCCAGGGCGTGCTGATGATCACGACGGTGTTCCTGTTCACCTGGTGGTTCGCGGGCGTGCTCGGCGTCGACGACCACCTGCGCGCGCTGCTCGCCTCGGCGCTGTCGGTGTGCGGCGTCTCGGCGGCGGTCGCCGCGGCCGGCGCGGTGCACGCGAAGAAGGAGCAGCTCGCCTACACCGCGGGGCTCGTCATCGTGTTCGCACTGCCGAGCATCTTCCTGCTGCCCTGGCTCGCCGGGCTGCTCGGCCTGTCGGCGCCGGTCGCCGGCGCCTGGATCGGCGGCAACATCGACACCACCGCGGCCGTCACCGCCGCCGGCGCGGTCGCCGGCGACGACGTGCTCGACTACGCGGCGATCGTGAAGATGACGCAGAACGCGATGATCGGCTTCGTCGCCGTCGCCCTCTCGCTCTGGTTCACGCTCCGCATCGAGCGGCCCGCCGGCGGCGCGGGCCGGGCCGCGAGGGTCGGCGCCGCCGAGATCTGGCAGCGCTTCCCGAAGTTCGTGCTCGGGTTCATCGTCGCCTCGGTGCTGGTGTCGGTGCTCGCCGCGGCCTTCCCGCTCGCGGCGGCCGACGGCGGCTGGCTCGCGACCGGGGTCGACTCGGCGAAGTCGCTGCAGACGCTGCTGTTCACGCTCGCGTTCGTGTCGATCGGCCTCGAGTTCAAGGTCGGCGCGCTGCGCGAGGCCGGGCTCACGCCGGTGCTCGTCTTCTTCGCCGGCACCGTCGTGAACCTCGTGGTGGGCCTGCTCTACGCGCAGGCGCTGTTCGGCTGGATCTTCGGCCCGATGCTGCAGTAGAGCGGCGCATCCCCGCACCCCCGCGCGCGGCGGGGATGCGGGGATGCGGGCCCGGCTACTGCGCGTCGCGGGCGCGCACGCGCAGCGCGCGCTCGACGTCGTCGAGGCCCTCGACGACGAGGCGGCGCAGCGCCGGGGCGGCGTCGACGTTCGCGTCGAGCCAGCCGCGGGCGGCGGCGACGACCTCGTCGGAGGGCACCGCGCCCGGGAAGAACCCGGCGATGAGGAACTCGGCCATCTGGAAGCTGCGCGTCGACCAGATCTCGCCGAGGCCGGCGAAGTACTCGTCGACGAACGGCGTCACGAGCGACTCGTCGTGCACGTTCCAGAACCCGGCGCTCGTCGCCCGGGCGACGTCGTTCGTCGCGCCCGGCTCGACCCACACCGACCGCCATGCGGCGCGCTTGCCCTCGGCGGTGGGGATCGCCGCGCGGGCCTGCGCCGCCGAGCGCTGACCGTCGGAGGTGCGGTCCTCGTCGAGGCGCGCGTCGACGTCGTCGCCCCCGGCGCGGCCGCCGGCGACGAGCGCGAACAGCAGCTCCCAGCCGAGGTCGGTGTCGACCTCGAGCCCGTCGAGCCGCGCGGTCTCGGCGAACAGCGCCTCGACGGCGTCGAGCTGCTCGTCGGTCACCGCGAGCTGCGCGAACGCGCGCACGTACGCGAACTGGGCGTCGGAGCCGGCCTCGGCGCGCTGCGCGAGCGCCCACAGCTCGTCGGCGACGCGCGCGCCGACCGCATCCCGCGCATCCGGGGCGGTGTAGCGCTTCACCGCGGTGGTGAGCTGGCCGAGCAGCTGGCGCCGCGCGGTCGGCTCGGTCTCGCGGTCGATGCAGGCGAGCACGAGCTCGGCGTAGTCGCGGGCGCGCAGCTCGGCGTCGCGGGTCGCGTCCCAGATGCTCGCGAGCACGAGGCCGCGGGCGAGCGGGTCGGCGATGTCGCCGGCGCGGCGCTGGGCGAACGCGAGCGAGTCGTCGTCGAGGCGGATCTTCGCGTAGGCGAGATCGTCGTCGTTGACGAGGAGGAGGTCGCCGCGGTGCACGCCGACGAGCTCGGGCACCTCGGTGCGCTCGCCGTCGACGTCGAGCTCGACGCGGTGCACGCGCTCGACGGCGCCGCCCTCCCGCTCGGCGTAGACGCCGACCGCGAGGCGGTGCGGGCGGATCGTCGGATGCTCGGCGGGCGCCGACTGCTTGATCGCGAACGAGGTGATCACCCCGTCGGCGTCGGTCTCGACGACCGGGCGCAGCAGGTTGACGCCGGCGGTCTCGAGCCACTTCGCCGTCCAGTCGGCGAGGTCGCGGCCCGAGGCCGCCTCGAACTCGCGCATGAGGTCGTCGAGGCGCGTGTTGCCCCACGCGTGCTTGTCGAAGTACTCGCGCAGCCCCGCGAAGAACGGCTCGCGGCCGACCCAGTGGAACAGCTGCTTCAGCACCGACCCGCCCTTCGCGTAGGTGATGCCGTCGAAGTTCACGAGCACGTCGTCGAGGTCGCGGATCTCGGCGACGATCGGGTGCGTCGACGGGAGCTGGTCCTGCCGGTACGCCCAGGTCTTCTCGCTCGCGAGGAAGGTGACCCAGTTGCCGCTCCACTCGGTCGCCTCGGCGGTCGCGAGGGTCGAGATGAACTCGGCGAACGACTCGTTGAGCCAGAGGTCGTTCCACCACTGCATGGTGACGAGGTTGCCGAACCACATGTGCGCGAGCTCGTGGAGGATCGTCACGACCCGGCGCTCGCGCACCGCGTCGGGCACGCGCGAACGGAACACGTAGTTCTCGGTGAAGGTCACGCAGCCGGCGTTCTCCATCGCGCCCATGTTGTACTCGGGCACGAACAGCTGGTCGTACTTGTCGAACGGGTACGGCACGCCGAAGTGCCGCTCGAAGTACTCGAAGCCCTGCTTCGTCGTGGTGATGACGTTGTCGGCGTCCATGTACTCGGCGAGCGAGGCGCGGCAGAACACGCCGAGCGGGATGGTGCGGCCGTCGGCCGAGACGAGCTCGTCCTCCCACGACACGTAGGGGCCGGCGACGAGCGCGGTGATGTAGGTCGAGATTCGCGGGGTCGGCGCGAAGCGCCACTGCGAGCGCGGGCCGGTGGGGCCGTCGTCGAGGGGCACCGGCTCGGGGGTGGGCTGGTTCGACACGACGCGCCAGCGCGACGGCGCGGTGACGCTGAGCGCGAAGCTCGCCTTGAGGTCGGGCTGCTCGAAGCAGGCGTACATGCGGCGGGCGTCGGGCACCTCGAACTGCGAGTAGAGGTACACCTCGCCGTCGGCCGGGTCGACCGCCCGGTGGAGGCCCTCGCCGGTGTTCATGTAGCGGAAGTCGGCGTCGACGACGAGCACGTTGCGCTCGCGGAGCACGGGGAGGATCACGCGCACGCCGGTGGAGTGCGTCTCGGGATCGAGCGGGTCGCCGTTGAGCACGATGCTGTGCACGCGCTCGGTGATCGCGTCGATGAACGTGGTGGCGCCGGGCTCGCCGGTGAACTCGACGCGCGTGACGACGCGGAAGGTCTCGTCGGATCCGGTGGTGAGGTCGATGTCGATGTCGTAGCGCTCGACGTCGACGAGCGCGCGGCGCTCGGCCGCTTCGGTGCGCGTGAGGTTCGCTCCGGGCATGCTGCTCCTTCTGATCGATCCGCCGCGGCGGGCCGGGGTCGCCGGCGCCGGCCGCGATGCGGATGCGGCGGGGTCGCGCGGGCGCGCGACGGTCGGATGCGAGCATAGTTGCGCGAGCCGGGCGCAGGATCCGCGCCCGATCGGCGACCGGGATCCCGCGGCGGACCGCGCCGCATCCGCGCGCGGGATGCCGAGGGTCGGGGGCTGCCGGTAGGGTGGCGTCTCCGGCCGGCCACGGCCGCAGCGGCGACCCGGCCCACCGGCCGGCGCCCGACGCATCCGCTCACGAGGCGGGGAGAGGCAGGGGAGCGGATGACGTCCGCGCAGACTCGACCGGATCCGGCCGACGGGCCGAACGGGCCCTCGATCGCGCCGCCCGCGCGCGGCCCGGTGCCGACGAGCGGCGGGCTCGCCTCGCTGCGGCGCTTCGCCGTGCTGCTGCGGCCGATCGGCGCGCGGCTCGTGCTCGGCCTCCTCTGCGCCATCGCGGCCTCGCTCGCGGCGCTCGCGATCCCGCAGCTGCTCGCGCTGCTCATCAACGAGTCGTTCGTGCCCGGCGTCGGCATCGGCGTGGTGCTCGTCGCCGCCGGCGCGGTGGCCGGGCTCGGCGTCGTCGAGGCGGGGCTGCTCGTGCTGCGCCGGCTGTTCTCGGTCGACCCCTCGACCCGCATCGAGCAGGCGATGCGCGTGCGCCTCTTCTCGAGCCTGCAGCGGCTGCCGATCGCGTTCCACGACCGCTGGGAGTCGGGCCAGCTGCTCTCGCGCGCGATGACCGACCTCGGCCTCATCCGCCGCTGGGTCGCGTTCGGCGTGATCATGCTCGTCGCCGACGTCGTGATGATCGGCGTCGGGCTCGCGCTGATGTGGCGCTCGCACTGGCTGCTCGCGCTCGTCTACAGCCTCGGCGCGATCCCGCTCATCGCCCTCGTCGCGCACTTCAGCGTGCGCTTCCAGCGGCTCTCGCGGCTCGGGCAGGATCAGGCCGGCGATCTCGCCACCAATGTCGAGCAGGCGGTGCACGGCATCCGCGTGCTCAAGGCGTTCGGCCGCGCCGAGCACGCGCTCGACCGCTTCACCGGCCTCGCCGCCGGCGTGCGCGACACCGAGGTGCGCCGCGGCCGGCTCGTCGCGACCTTCGACTCGGTGATCGCCCTGCTGCCCGAGCTCGCGCTCGGCGCGGCGCTGCTCGTCGGCCTGCGGCTCGTCGTCGACGGCGGCATGTCGATCGGCGAGCTGTCGGCGTTCTTCGCCACCGCCATGCTGCTGTCGATCCCGGTGACGATGCTCGGGCAGATGATCGGCGCCGCGATCGCCGCGGTGACCGCCCTCGACCGGCACTTCGAGGTCGTCATCGACGACGCCTCCGCCGCCGAGCGCGCCGCCGACCCGGCGATCGACGAGCGCTCGGTGATCGACCCGGCCGACGGCCTGCGGCTCGAGCCCGCCGCGGTGCGGGGCCGGCTCGACTTCGACGGCGTGCGCTTCGCCTACCCCGACGCCGACGCCGGCGACGAGGTGCTCCGCGGCGCGACGCTGCGCGTCGAGCCCGGCGAGACGATGGCGCTCGTCGGCGTCACCGGCTCGGGCAAGTCGACGATGCTGCAGCTCGTGCCGCGGCTCTACGATCCGACCGCCGGCGCAGTACGCATCGACGGCCACGACGTGCGGGCGATCGCCCTCGACGACCTGCGCCGCATCGTCGCCATCGCGTTCGAGGACGCCACGCTCTTCTCCGGCAGCGTCCGCGACAACGTGCTGCTCGGCGCCGACGACCTCGCCCCCGACGACGCCGAGGAGCTGCTGCGCGTCGCGCTCGACACCGCCGACGCCGGCTTCGCCGACCAGCTGCCGGAGGGCCTGAGCACGCGCATCGGCGAGGAGGGGCTCTCGCTGTCGGGCGGCCAGCGCCAGCGGCTCGCGCTCGCCCGCGCGATCGCCGCCCGGCCGCGGGTGCTGCTGCTCGACGATCCGCTCTCGGCGCTCGACACCGCCACCGAGGAGCGGGTCACCGGACGCCTGCGCGACGTGCTGCGCGGCACCACGACGCTCGTCGTCGCCCACCGCACCTCGACCGTCGCGCTCGCCGATCGCGTGGCGCTGCTCGACGACGGCGAGGTCGTCGCCGTCGGCACCCACGCCGAGCTCATGGCCCGCGACCCCCGCTACCGCTTCGTGATGGCCGACCTGCAGGCCGAGCGGCTCGACCTCGAGCGGCTCGCCGACGAGACCGGTCCGATCGCCCTCGGCGAGCTGCTCGACGCGCGGCTCGCCGACGGCGCCGATGCCGACGACGGCGATGCCGACGACCGACGCGCTGCCGCCGACCGCACCGCCGTCGACCGCGCCGCCGCTGCCGCCGACCCGCGCCAGGCCGATGAGGCCGGCCCCGCGCATCCCGCCGCCGACCGCCGAGAGGAGGAGCGCCCGTGACCGACGCGACCGCCGCCGACGCCTTCGACGCCGACCGCTTCGACGGCGAGGACCCGCGCACCCGCCGACGCCGCTCGCTGCGGCTGCTCGGCGAGCTCGTGCGCCCCGAGCGGGGACGCTTCGCGCTCGTCGCCGTGCTCATCGTGCTCGTGCAGCTCGCCACCGTCGTCGGCCCGGCGATCGTCGCCTGGGGCATCGACACCGGCATCCCGGCGCTCGCGGCCGGGGACGCGGCGCTCGCCACCGCCGCGGGGGTCGCCTACCTCGCCGCGGCGCTCGTGCGCGGCGGCGCGACCTACTGGTACCTCCGCGCCTCGACCGCGGCCGGCCAGCGGGTGCTCTACGACCTGCGCCGGCGGCTGTTCGCGCACACCCAGCGGCTCGGGCTCGGCTTCCACGAGCGCAGCGCCTCCGGCCGGGTGATCTCGCGGCAGACGAACGATCCCGAGTCGATCCGCGAACTGCTCGAGTTCGGCCTCGAGGGGCTCGTCGGGGCGCCGCTGCTCATGCTCTTCACCGCGGTGTCGATCCTGCTCATGGACTGGCGCACCGGGCTGATCATGCTCGTCATGCTCGTGCCGGCGGCGCTGCTCACCCGGTGGTTCCAGCGGCGCAGCGAGATCGAGTACCGCGCCATGCGCACCCACTCCGCCCGCCTCACCGCCGACTTCGTCGAGACCTTCACCGGCATCCGCGCCGTGCAGGCGTTCCGCCGCGAGCGGGCGAACCGCGAGCGGTACACCGCGCTCGCCGACGACTACCGGGCTGCGACGCTCCGCTCGATCCGCGTGTTCGGCATCTACCAGCCCTCGCTGCGGCTGCTCGGCAGCCTCACGGTCGCGCTCGTGCTGCTCGTCGGCGGCCTGCGGGTCGTATCGGGCGACCTCGAGGTCGGGGTGCTGCTCGCCCTCGTGCTCTACACGCGCCGGTTCTTCCAGCCGATCGACTCGCTCGCGATGCTCGCGAACGCGCTGCAGGCGGCGATCACCGCGCTCGAGAAGATCTCGGCGCTGCTCGCCGAGGAGCCCGAGATCGTCGCGCCCGAGCAGCCGATCGCCCTGCCGCCGGGGCGCGGCGGGCTCGAGTTCGACGACGTCGCGTTCGCGTACTCGGACGACGGCCCGCGCGTGCTCGGCCCGGTCGACGTGCGCATCCCCGAGGGGCAGACCGTCGCGCTCGTCGGCCGCACCGGCGCCGGCAAGTCGACCGTCGCGAAGCTCGTCGCCCGCTTCTACGACGTGAGCGCGGGGCGCATCCGGCTCGACGGCGTCGACCTGCGCGACCTCGACGCCGACGAGCTGCGGCGGGCCGTGGTGATGGTGACGCAGGAGTCGTACCTCTTCTCGGGGTCGATCGCCGACAACATCGCGATCGGCCGGCCCGATGCGAGCCGCGCCGAGATCGAGGAGGCGGCGCGCGCGATCGGCGCCGACGCGTTCATCCGGGCGCTGCCCGAGGGCTACGACACCGACGTGCACTCGCGCGGCGGCCGGCTGTCGGCGGGGCAGCGGCAGCTCGTGTCGTTCGCGCGCGCCTTCCTCGCCGACCCGCGCGTGCTCATCCTCGACGAGGCGACGAGCTCGCTCGACCTGCCGAGCGAGCGGGCCGTGCAGGACGGCCTCGAGCGGCTGCTCGGCGACCGCACGGCGCTGATCATCGCGCACCGGCTCGCGACCGTGATGCACGCCGACCGGGTGCTCGTCGTCGACGACGGCCGCATCGTCGAGGACGGCACGCCCGCCGAGCTCGTCGCCGCCGGCGGCCGCTTCGCCGAGCTCCACCGCGCCTGGCGCGACTCGCTGTAGCTGGCGCCGGGCGGGGCGCCGGTGCGGCGCGCGTCCGGCGCCCCGCATCCCCGCCGCCGTGCGCGGCTACAGCGCGACGAGCGCCTGCACGAGCACGATCTTCACGATGATGCCGAGCGCGAACAGCGCCGCGTAGCCGGCGCCGGTGCGCTCGTTGTCGACGAGCGAGTCGACGTGGCCGAGGATCACCGGCTGCCCGACGAACCCGGCGATCGCGCCCGCCGTGCGCGGCCCCGACAGCCCGAGCAGCCGGCCGAGCCACCACACGAGCAGGAGCGTCGCGGCGAGGAGCACCGCCGCCAGCCCCGCGATGACGAGCCCGGTGGTCGTGAACGCGGTGCGCGCGAACGCCTCGCCGCTCGCGAGCCCGACCGCGGCGAGGAAGAGCACGAGTCCGAGCTGCCGGATCGTGAGGTTCGCCGAGTGCGGCAGGTTCCACACCAGGGGCCCGGTGCGCTGCGCGTGGCCGAGCACGAGGCCGACGAGCAGCGGCCCGGCTGCGGCGCCGAGCGCGATCGTCATGCCGCCGAGCGGCACCGCGACGAGCCCGACCGCGACGCCGAGGGCGATGCCGAGGCCCATCGAGAAGAAATCGACCTCGGTGACCCGCTGCTCCGAGTCGCCGAAGAACCGCGCGACCTCGGCCATCCGCTCGCGGGGCACGACGACGAGCACCCGGTCGCCGAGCTGCAGGGTCGACTCGGCCGTCGCGAGCAGATCGCGGTCGCCGCGCTGGATGCGGGTGAGCAGGCCGTCGAAGCGCAGCGGGATGAGCAGCTCGGCGACGGTGCGCCCGGCGACGTCGGGGTTCGAGACGATGAAGCGGCGGAAGTCGACGACCGAGCGGTCGTGGGCGAGATTGCGCGAGACGCGGCGGCCGAGCACCGCCTCGGCGCGGTCGAGCGCGCCGGGCGCGCCGACGAGCAGCACCCGGTCGTCGGCGCGCAGCGCCTCGTTCGGCGAGGCGACCGACACCTCGCCGTCGCGCATCAGGTACGACACCCGCACCTCGCCGGTGTCGCGGCCGGGGAGCGAGGCGATGCCGGGGATCTCGTCGACGCGGCGCGGCCGGTCGACGACGACGGTGATCGTCGTGATCGCCTCGGGGTCGGCCGGGTCGGGGTCGCGGCGGGCCGGCAGCCGGCGCCGGGCGAGCACCGTGACGATCGCCATCGTCACCGCGACGCCGATCGGGTAGGCGATCGAGTAGCCGACCGCGGGCTCGGCGGCGCCGCCGGCCGCATCGGTGGCGGCGGCGAGCGCCGGGGTCGAGGTGAGGGCGCCGGCGAACAGGCCCGCCGCGAGCCCGGCATCGATGCCGAGCCAGCGGGCGCCGACGGCGACGAGCGCGGCGAACGCGACGAGCAGTACCACCGCGCCGAGCATGAGCGGCGCCTGCTTGCGGAGGTCGCGGAAGAACGACGCGCCGGAGGCGAGGCCGACCGTGTACACGAACAGCGCGAGGCCGATCGCCTGCACGAGCTCGAGGCCCTCGCCGAGCCGCGGGTCGAGGGCGCCGATCGCGAGGCCGACGAACAGCGCGCCAGCGGCGCCGAAGCGCAGCGGACCGAACGGGATCGCACCGGCGAGCGTGCCGAGCGCCGCGGTGAGGAAGAGCGCCAGCAGGGGCGAGGCGACGAGGACTTCGACCACGGCCTCAGCGTACCCGGGCCCGCTCGGCCCGAGCGGGCTCAGCACCGCGGGCTCGGGGAAGCCGGCTCAGCGCAGCCGGCTCAGCGGAGCAGCCCGAGCTCGCGGGCGCGGGCGATCGCGGCGGTGCGGCTCGGCACGCCGAGCTTGCCGTAGATCGCCGCGAGGTGGCTCTTCACCGTCGTCGGCGAGAGGTAGAGCGCCGCGGCCATCTCCTTGTTCGTCTCGCCGGTCGCGAGCCGCTCGAGCACGTCGCGCTCGCGCGGGGTGAGCTCGATCTGCGGCTCGCGCATCCGCGCCACGAGCCGCGACATCACGTCGGGGCCGAGCACCGTCTCGCCGCGGGCGGCGCGGTGCGCGGCGCCGATGAGCTCCTCGGGCGGCGCGTCCTTGAGCAAGTAGCCGGCGGCGCCCGCCTCGACGGCGGCGAGGATGTCGGCGTCGGAGTCGTAGTTCGTGAGCACGAGCACCCGCGGCGCGTTCGGCAGGGCGCGGATGCGGCGGGTCGCCGCGGCACCGTCGACGCCGTCGCCGAGGCGGAGATCCATCGTGACGAGGTCGGCGTCGCCGGCACGGGCGATCGCCTCGGCGGCGGTGCCGACCTCGCCGATCACCTCGAGCCCGGGATCGCCGGCGAACACCGCGGCGAGGCCGGCGCGCACCACGGGGTGGTCGTCGCAGACGAGGATGCGGATCATGCGGGCTCCTTCGGGGTCGGAGTCGGGTTCGGGGCGGGCGGGGCGGCCGGGTCGCGCGCGTCGCGCGAGTCGCCGGGGCCGCCGGGGTCGTTCGCGGCGGGCGCCGAGCTTGCGGGCGCCGCCGGCCGGGGGAGCGGCGCCTGGGCGCGCACGAGCGCGCCCTCGCCGGGATCGGAGACCACGGCGACGAAGCCGCCGAGCGCCTCGAGCCGGCCGCGCATGCCGGTGAGCCCGAAGCCGGTGCCGTCGGCGCGGGCGGGCAGGTCGAACCAGGCGTCGGCGTCGAAGCCGGTGCCGTTGTCGTGCACCTCGAGGACGAGCGAGTCGTCGTCGGCGTAGTCGAGCACGAGCTCGAGCTCGGTGGCGCGGCCGTGCCGGCGGGCGTTCGCGATCGCCTCCTGCGCGACCCGCAGCAGCGCCGCCTCGACGGTCATCGGCGCGGCCCGCGGCGCGCCGCGCACCTCGAACGAGGCGCGGGCGGCGGGCGCGTCGGGCCGGGTGCTCGCGGCGTCGTCGGCGAGCCGCCGCAGCGCCGAGGCGAGGGAGGCGCCCTCGAGCTGCGGGGGCGCGAGGTCCTGGATGAACGCCCGCGTCTGCGCGAGCGCGTCGGCGGCGACGGTGCGCGCGCGGGCGACGTGCTCGGCCGCCTCCGGCGCCTCGGCGCGCTCGGCGGCGCCGAGCAGCATCCCGATCGACGAGAGGTGCTGGGCGACGGTGTCGTGCAGCTCGCGGCCGAGCCGGGTGCGCTCGGCGAGCCGGCCCTGCTCGCGCTCGGCCGCGGCGAGATCGGTCTGCGCGGCGCGCAGCTCGACGATGAGCGCCGCGTTGCGGTCGTTCGACACGACCATCGCCCGGGTCGAGAGCATGATGCCGATGGTGACGAAGGCGCTGATCGCCGGCCCGGCGACCGCGCCGAGGCTGAAGCCGTGGTGCACGAGCTGGCCGGCGATGACGAGCAGCGCGAGCAGCAGCGTCGTCGCGGTGCCCCAGCCGAGCGGCAGCAGCCAGAGCACGACGAAGAACAGCGCGATCGTCGCGTAGCCGGCGTCGGGCGACATCGCGATCATGCCGGCGAGCGGCATCGCGAGCGCCGCGGCCCAGGCGATGTGGGCCGGGTCGATGCGCTGGGCGGGCCGGGCGAGCCGCTCGGGGCGGCGGTGCAGCCAGGTCGCGAACGCGACGATGACGGTGAGCTCGAGGGCGCCCCACACGAGCATGCCGCCGATGTCGCTGCGGCGGTTCACGAGCCCGACGACGATGGGGAACACCGTGAGCGCGCCGAGCAGCAGCACGAAGCCGGCGAGCACGGCGTCGACGGCGCCGCGGTGCGACCCGCTCGGGGGCCGGTGGTCGAGCCGGGCCGCGAGCCCCGGCCGCCGCTGGTCGTCGGTCATGCCCCCGATGCTAGGCGGGCCGTCCGCAAGACTCCTCGTCCGTATGGCGGGGGCGCGATCGGCCCGTTCGCAGGCGGCGCGGCGCCGCCCGGACGGCGAGCATGGAGGCGACCGTTCAGGAAGGACACCCACCCCCATGTACCTCGCGCTGCGCGACATCCGGCACTCGCCGGGCCGCTTCACCCTGATCACCGCCGTCATCGCGCTGATGATGCTGCTCGTCGGCTTCCTCGCCGGCCTCGGCGGCGGACTGTCGGGGGAGAACATCTCGGGGCTGCTGCGCACCGGCGCCGGCACCGTCGTGAGCACCGCGCCGAAGGACGGCGAGCTCTACGCCTGGGCGACCTCGGAGGCCACCGAGGAGCAGGAGGCCGCGTGGCGCGAGGCGCTGCCCGGCACCGAGGTGCGGCCGATCGGCGTGACGCTCACCCGCATCGAGCACGACGGGCTCACCGCCCCGGTGACGCTCTTCGGCGAGGACCCGGCGACCGTGCGCCCGCTCGACGGTGCCTCCCCGCCCGCCGACGGCGAGATCGTCATCGCCGCCGCGACCGCCGAGCAGCTCGGCGTCGACGAGGGCGGCACCGTGTCGGTCGGCGGCCGCGAGCTGCGCATCTCGGCGATCGCCGACGCCGGCGCCTACACGCACACCCCGGTGGCGCTGCTCACCCTCGACGACTGGCAGCGGTTCCGCGTCGACACCCACCAGCCGGAGGTGCACGCCACCGCGCTGCTCGTCGGCGACGGCTCGATCCTCACCGGCGGGCTCGACGGCACCGAGGCGCTCGAGGAGGAGACCGGCGCGCTCGCGCAGCCGATGTTCTCGTCGTTGCTCGGCCTGGAGGCGTTCAAGAGCGAGATCGGCACGATCGGGCTGATGCTCGGGATGCTGTTCGCGATCGCCGCGCTGGTGGTCGGCGTGTTCTTCCTCGTCTGGTCGATGCAGCGCCAGCGCGACATCGCCGTGCTCAAGGCGCTCGGCGCGCCCACCTCGTGGCTGCAGCGCGACTCGCTCGGCCAGGCCGCGCTCATCCTCGTCATCGGCATCGCCGTCGGCACCGCCGGGGCGATCGGCCTCGGCGTCGCCGTGATGCCGTTCGTGCCGTTCGTCGTCGACTGGTGGACGATCGGCCTGCCCGCCGCCGCGATGCTCGTCGCCGGCCTCATCGGCTCGCTCGTGTCGGTGCGGCAGATCGACCGCGCCGATCCGCTCGTCGCGCTGAACGCCACCGCCTGACCCGCCGCGCCCGAACCGAGAAGGACCCCGCATTGCTCACCCTCACCGACGTCACCCTCGAGTACCAGGACGGCGACTCGACCCTCACCGCCGTCGACCGCGCCGGCCTCGAGGTGCCGGCCGGCTGCTTCGCCGCGATCACCGGGCCCTCCGGCTCGGGCAAGTCGAGCCTGCTCGCGATCGCCTCGACCCTCGTCACCCCCACCGGCGGCGCGGTCGAGCTCGACGGCGCCGCCCTGCACGGCCTCGACCGCAAGTCGGCCGCGAAGCTGCGCCGCGAGCGGCTCGGCATCGTCTTCCAGGCCCCGAACCTCATCCCCTCGTTGAGGGCGCGCGAGCAGCTCGAGGTGATGGCGAGGCTCGGCGCCCCCGAGCTCGCCCGGCTCGACCGCGCCGCGCTGCGCGAGCGCATCGACGCCGTGCTCGACGAGGTCGGGATGCTCGACCGCGCCGAGTTCCGCCCCTCGCAGCTGTCGGGAGGTCAGCGGCAGCGCATCAACATCGCGCGCGCGATCGTGCACTCGCCGGCCGCGCTGCTCGTCGACGAGCCGACGAGCGCGCTCGACGCGGCCCGCAGCCGCGAGATCATCGCGCTGCTGCGCGACCTCACCCGCGAGCACTCGCTCGCGACGGTCGTCGTCACCCACGACGTCGAGCACCTGCCCGAGTTCGACCGCGTGCACGAGATGCGCGACGGGGTGCTCACCCGCGTGCGCTGAGCCGGGCGCCGAGCGCCGCGCGATCAGGATCGTGACCGGCCCGGCGCCCCGCCCCGCCTCCATCCGTCCCAGGAGACCGCCCCGCATGGCCGCACCGCGCCAGTTCGAGCACTACCGGCACGCGCCGGAGCTGTTCGAGGTGCGCCGCTCGTGGCCGCGGACGCTCGCCGCCGCGCTGCTCGCGCTCGGGCTCGCCGCGGCCGCCGTCGCGCTCGTCGTCCTCTGGGACCCGGTCGTCGACCTGCTCGAGCCGCCCGGCTCCGCCCGGTACCGGTCGCCCGAGCTCGCGGTGCTCGGCGGCATCCTGCTCTCGCTGCTGCTCGGCGCGCTCGCGGTCCGCAGCGCCCGATCGGGATCGAACCGGATCGTGCACCGGCCGACCGGGCTGCCGGTGCGCCGGCGGTTCGAGGCCCGGCTCGCGCTGCCCGAATCGGCCGCCGAGCCGCTGCGGGCCGCGATCGAGCGCGGGGATGCGCGGCGCTGGTCGCCGTTGCCGCCGCGCGCGGCCGACGGCCTGGTCGTGCTCGAGGTGCGCGCCGTGCGCGGCGGCGATCCCGCCTGGGCGGCGATCTCGGTCGGGCCGTCCGACCGCCCGCGGCCGCTGCCGCTCGTCGAGCTGCACGGCCCCGCGGCGCGCGCCCTCGCCCGAGTGGGACGCCCCGGCGGGCGGCGGTACGCTGAGCGGCATGGCTGAGCAGACCGACATCGAATTCTGGTTCGACCCCGCATGCCCCTGGGCATGGATGACCTCCCGCTGGATCGACGAGGTCGCGCGGCAGCGCGACGGCGTCGACGTCATCTGGCGCCCCATGTCGCTCGCGATCCTCAACGAGGGCAACGAGGTCGACGAGCGCCGCCGCGAATCGCACGAGCGCTCGCTGCGCGCCTGCAAGATCGCCGCGGCCGCGCAGGCCGAGCTCGGCAACGACGCCGTCAAGGCGTTCTACGACGCGCTCGGCACCCGCAACCACCCCGAGGGCCGTGCGAGCGACCCGGCCGTGCTCGACGAGTCGATCGCCGAGGCCGGCATCCCCGACGAGCTCGTCGCCCGCGTCGACGCCGGCGAGTTCGATGCCGCGCTGCGCGAGTCGCACGACGCCGGCATCTCGAAGGTCGGCGAGGACGTCGGCACCCCGATCATCTCGGTGAACGGCGTCGCCTTCTTCGGCCCGGTCATCTCGCCGGCGCCGAAGGGCGAGGAGGCGCTGCGCCTGTTCGACGGCATCGTCGCGGCGGCCGCCTTCCCGGGCTTCTTCGAGCTCAAGCGCACCCGCACCGTCGGCCCGAAGTTCGACTAGCCCCGCCCGACGACAGGAGGATCCCGACCGATGCGCATCCACATCGCCACCGACCACGCCGGGCTCGAGTTCTCGCAGCGCCTGCAGGAGCACCTGCGCGCGCAGGGCCACGAGGTCGTCGACCACGGCCCGCAGACCTACGACCCCGTCGACGACTACCCCGCCTTCTGCATCGACGCCGCGCAGGCCGTCGCGAACGACTGGGCCGCCGGCGTCCCGGCGCTCGGCGTCGTGTTCGGCGGCTCGGGCAACGGCGAGCAGATGGCCGCGAACAAGGTGCCCGGCATCCGGGCCGCCCTCGTGTGGAGCGAGGCGACCGCGACCCTCGCCCGCGAGCACAACAACGCCAACGTCATCTCGATCGGCGCCCGCCAGCACGGGCTCGACGAGGCGATCGGCTTCATCGACGCGTTCCTCGCCGAGCCGTTCCCCGGCGACGAGCGCCACGTGCGCCGCATCTCGCAGCTCGCCGAGTACGAGCGCACCGGCGCGATCGCCGGGCGCACGCAGGTGACCCGCACCGACGCCGAGGTGCCGGTGGTGCTCGGCGAGGCCGAGTAGCCGTGCCCGAGGGCCATTCCGTCCATCGCATCGCCCGCCAGTTCGAGTCGAACTTCGTCGGGCGCCGGGTCGCCGCCTCGAGCCCGCAGGGCCGCTTCGCCGAGGGCGCCGCGCGACTCGACGGCCGCGAGATGGCCGAGTGCTTCGCGGTCGGCAAGCAGATGTTCGCCCGCTTCGACGGCGGCGTCTGGCTGCGGGTGCACCTCGGCATCTACGGCGCCTGGGACTTCTCGGGCGAGGTGTCGACGAAGCTCGGACAGACCGGCGAGTACTCGCGGCTGCTGCCGGCGCGGCCCGACGGCGTCGTCGACCTGCTCGGCGAGGACTCGGTGCGCTCGATCGGCGCGCCGCGGCGGATGCGGATGGCCGAGGAGGAGCGCGCCGACGAGCTCGAGGGCGCCTGGCCGCCCGAGCCGGTCGGGGCCGTGCGGCTGCGGCTGCTCACCGACGTCACCTGCGCCGATCTGCGCGGCCCGACGGCCTGCGAGGCGCTCGACGCCGCGGGCGTCGACCGGGTGCTCGACCGGCTCGGGCCCGACCCGCTCGTCGTCGACCCCGAGGCGGGCGAGCAGGCGTTCGTCGACAACGCCGGCCGCCGCCGGGTCGCGATCGGTCAGCTGCTCATGGACCAGTCGGTCGTCGCGGGCATCGGCAACATCTACCGCGCCGAGATGCTCTACCGCGCCGGGCTCAGCCCGCACGTGCCGGGCAACGAGGTCGACGAGGCGACGCTGCGCGAGCTCTGGCGCGACTGGACGAAGCTGCTGCAGATCGGCGTCGACGTCGGCCAGATGATGACGATCGACGGACTCACCGGGGACGAGTGGGATCTCGCCCTGCGCGACCGCGACCACCGGCACTGGGTGTACGGCCGCGCCGGCGAGCCCTGCCGCCGCTGCGGCACGCCGATCGCGCTCGAGATGATGCAGAACCGCAAGCTCTACTGGTGCCCCGGCTGCCAGCGCTGAGCCGGATGCGCTGAGCCGGGCGCGGCGCGCCGACCGGATGCGGTGGGCCGGGCCCGTCGCGGTTGCCGGGCCCGACGCGGTCGCGCCGACCGGGCAGTGCCGAGTCGGCCGCGCCGGGCGGATGCGGATGCGGCGGCCCGCGCGGCTCAGCGCAGCGCCCG
>JAAYAS010000169.1 GCA_012719255.1 Microbacteriaceae bacterium
CCATGGCGCGGGTGATGGCCTGCTTGATCCACCAGGTCGCGTAGGTCGAGAACTTGAAGCCCTTGGTGTAGTCGAACTTCTCGACGGCGCGGATGAGGCCGAGGTTGCCCTCCTGGATGAGGTCGAGGAACTGCATGCCGCGGCCGGTGTAGCGCTTCGCGAGCGATACGACGAGGCGGAGGTTCGCGCCGAGCAGGTGGCTCTTCGCGCGGCGGCCGTCGCGCATGATCCACTTCAGCTCGCGGGTGAACTTCGCGGGCAGGTTCGGCTCGCGCAGGAGCTTGTCCTCGGCGTAGAGGCCCGCCTCGATGCGCATCGCGAGGTCGACCTCCTCGGCGGCGTTGAGCAGCGGCACCTTGCCGATCTGCTTGAGGTAGTCCTTCACCGGGTCGGCGGTGGCGCCGGTGATCGTCGCCGAGTAGACGGGCGCCTCGTCGTCGTCGTCCTTCGACGAGAGCACGAGGGCGCCGGCGGCCTTGACGGCCGACTCGGCCTTCACCGCGTCCTCCTCGGGGTCGTCCGACTTGTCGTCGCGCTTGCCCATGTCGGCGTCGTCGGCCTCGGCCTCCTCCTCGACGCCGGCCGACTCCTCGAGGTCGCGCTCGTCGACCTCGTGGTCCTCGTCGAGGTCGATGCCCTCGAGGTCGTCGACGTCGTCGGCGTCCTTCTTCTTCGCCGCGGTCTTGCGGGCGGCCGTCTTCTTCGCCGGCGCGCGCTTCGCGGGGGCCTTCTTCGCGGGCGCGGCGGCACCGCCGCCCTCGCCCGCGGCGACGATCGCGTCGACGAGCTCGGCCTTGCGCAGGCCCGAGGTGCCCGTGAGCGCGAGCTCGCGCGCCAGGGCGCGCAGCTCGACCACCTTCATCGCGTCGAGCTCGGCCTTCGTCTTCACTGCCATCGTGCTGGACCCCCCTGCAGAGTGCGGGCAAAACTGTGACCCATGTCAAGTCCCGCGGCTGCGGGACAGGATGGGTCGGACACTCGATAGTACAACGGCGGCACCTGGATTATTCCCGTCCGCGGGCCGCGCCGCCCGCTCAGCGCCGGCGGCGGATGCGCCGCATCACGGCCGTCCACAGCGGCGCGACGACGACGCCCTCCTCGGCCGCGTAGCGCGAGCGGGTGCGGCGCCGCTCGGCGAGCAGCCCGATGATGCCGAGGCCGGTGACGAGCGGGATCGCCCAGAGCGCGAAGCGGAACGCCTCCCAGGTCGGCGCGCCCCCGCCGGTGACGAGGTCGACGCCGATGCCGATGAGCAGGAACGTCGCCGAGCTCGCGGTGAAGCCGCCGATGTTCACGATGCCGGAGGCCGACCCGTAGCTCGCGGCGGGGTTGAAGGTGCGCGCGAAGTCGAAGCCGATGTTCGAGCCGGTGCCGCCCGCCCCGGTCACCACCAGGGTGAGCAGGAACCACCACAGCGGCGGCTGCCCCGGCCAGACGATGCAGGCGACCCAGCAGGCGGTCTGCAGCCCGGCGACGCCGATGACGAGGTTCGAGCGCCGCAGCGGCCAGCGGGCGGTGGCGAGGCCGATGAAGGGGCCGATCAGCATGCCGGCCACGACCGGCGCGACGACGAGCACCGCCGCGAGCCGCGGGTCGATGCCGAGGCCCTGCACCATGATGGGGAACCCCCACAGCAGCCCGAACACGGTGCCGGGGAACTGCGTCGAGAAGTGCGACCAGAAGCCGAGCCGGGTGCCCGGCCGCGCGAGCGCGGCGCCGAGCTTCGCGAACGCGCCGCCGATCGACACGGGCTCGCCGGCGAAGCGGCGCCACGGCGTGTCGCGCAGCCCGGCGACGCCGGCGACGATGACGATCGCCGACAGCGCGGCGGTCGAGAGGAACGCCGTCGTCCAGTCGGTGAGGCGCAGCAGCGTCGCGAACGGCACCGCCGAGAGGAACTGGCCGATCTGGCCGAGGTTGCCGAACCACTGCTGCATGATCGGCACCCGCCGCGGCGGGAACCACGCGGCGAGGATGCGCAGCCCCGACACGAACGTCGTCGCGTCGCCGGCGCCGACGAGCACGCGCCCGAGCACGGCGACCTCGAGGCTCGGGGCGAGCGCGACGACGGTCTGCCCGACCGCCATGCCGATCGCGCCGGCGAGGATGAGCCGGGTCGCGCCGAAGCGGTCGAGGAGCATGCCGACCGGCACCTGCATCGCCGCGTAGACGGCGAGCTGCATGACGCCGAGGGTCGACAGCGCGGTGGCGCTCGCGGCGAAGCGGTCGGCGGCGTCGACGCCGGCCACGCCGAGCGACGAGCGCTGGGTCACCGCGATCATGTAGGCGAGCACCGCGAGCCCGAACACGAGGCTCGGCAGGCCGCGCGACACGAGCCGCAGCGCCTGCGTCGTCGGCGGACCGCCGTCGAACGGCGGCGCGCCCGAGCTCATTTGTCCTCGTCGGCGCGCGACTTCAGGAACCGCGCGAGCTCGGCGGCGATGTCGTCGCCGCTCGGCATCTCGCCGTCGGCGTCGGCGAAGGGGTTCTCCTGCGGCGTGTCGCGCACGAAGCCGTCGTACTGCGTCTCGAGCACGCCGATGAGCCGCTGCACCTCCTCCTGCTCGGCGACCGAGGCGTCGAACTCGACGCGGAACTCGCGGTCGCGCTCGCGCACCGCCTCGGTGGCGAACAGCAGGCCGGTGGCGGTGCCGAGGGCCTCGAGGAGGCGCAGCGCAGTGGCCGGCACCGCGCCGTCGCTGAGGTAATGGGGCGAGAGCACGACGAGGTCGGCGACCGGCTCGTCGGCCCGGGTGAGCTCGTGCTCGAGCAGGTGCAGCGCGTGCGCGGGGGCCTCGACGTTCGCCCGCCACACCGACAGCTGGCTCGACAGCTCGTCGCGGTTGCCGGTGACGGCGAGCCGGATCGGCCGGGTGTGCGGCACCGGCATCGGCACGGCGTGCGCCCAGGTGACGCTCGTCACGCCGAAGTGCGCGTGCATCCGCAGCACCGCCTCGGTGAACCCCTCCCAGCGGAAGTCGGGTTCGAAGCCCGACAGCAGCAGGAACGGCTGGCCTACCGAGTCGCGCATGAGCCGGAGGTCGAGGCGCGGGCGGCGGTACTCGGCGATGCCGTAGCCCTCGACGCGGATGACCGGGCGGCGGGCCCGGTAGTCGAGGAGGAGATCGTGGTCGAAGGTCGCGACCGGCTCGCCCGGGTCGGCCTCGATGAGCGCCTCGACGGTCTGCGCGACGGTGGCGCCGGCGTCGCGGTAGCCGGTGAGTAGCGCGATGAGCGGCAGACCCCGGGGCACGCTCGACCACGCCTCCTCGGGCGTGAACAGCGGCGCGCGGTCGATCATGGCGCTCATCGTACGCGGCGGCGCCGCCGAACTCGCGCGGGTTCGCCGAGGGCGTTCGCCGCCGGGGCCGGCGCGGATGCGCGGGCCTGCGGCGGCGTCCAGCCGCGCCTGACTAGGGTCGGGAGCCATGCAGATCCCCGAACTCCAGCTCATCGCCGCGGCCGCCGACGCCGACGGCGCCCTCCTCCTGCCCGTGCTCGCCGGCGACGAGCCGGCGCTGCTCGCCGCCGACGACTACGGCCTCACCGCCGAGCGGCTCCGCCGCCTCGACGCGACCGGCAAGGCCGGCCGCGCGACCCGCGTGCTCGTCGGCGACGGCGACGAGGAGCGCACCGCGCTGCTCATCGGCGTCGGCGACGAGCGCGACGCCGAGTCGCTGCGCCGCGCCGGCGGCGTCGCCGCCCGCGCCCTCGGCGCCGACACCGCGGCCGTGCTCGACCTCGGCGCCGCCGCCGCCGAGGAGCTCGAGGCGTTCGCCACCGGCTTCGCGCTCGGCGCCCACAAGCTCGACCGCTACGTCACGAACGACTCGGAGGACGACGACGAGCCCGCCGGCGAGCGCGCGCTCTCGCTCATCGGCGAGGGCGACGAGGCCGCGGCCGCGGTCGAGCGCGCCGGCGTCCTCGCCGAGGCGGTCTGCCTCGCGCGCGATCTCGCGAACACCCCGTCGAACGACCTCGTGCCCGAGGACTTCGCCCAGATCGCCGTCGAGCGCGCCGAGGCGCTCGGCATCGAGGTCGAGGTGTGGGACGAGCCCCGGCTCGCCGACGAGGGCTGCGGCGGGCTCATCGGCGTCGGCCAGGGCTCGGCGAACCCGCCGCGGCTCGTGCGCCTGAGCTGGTCGCCCGCCGAGGCCGCCGACGCGCCGCACGTCGCGCTCGTCGGCAAGGGCATCACCTTCGACACCGGCGGCCTCTCGCTGAAGCCGCCGGCGAGCATGGTCGGCATGAAGTTCGACATGTCTGGCGCCGCCTCGGTGCTCGCGTCGATCACCGCGATCGCCCGGCTCGGGATTCCGGTGCGCGTGTCGGGCTGGCTCTGCCTCGCCGAGAACATGCCGTCGGCGCACTCGATCAAGCCCGACGACGTGCTGCGGATGCGCGGCGGCACGACCGTCGAGGTGACGAACACCGACGCCGAGGGCCGGCTCGTGCTCGCCGACGGCCTCGTGCTCGCCTCCGAGGCGAAGCCCGACGTCATCATCGACATCGCCACGCTCACCGGCGCCGCGATCATCGCGCTCGGCAACCGCACCACCGGCGTGATGGGCAACGAGGAGACCTGGCGCGAGCGGGTGCTCGCCGCCGCCGGGACCACCGGCGAGGCGATGTGGTCGATGCCGATCCCCGAGGAGATCGCCGACCGGCTCGACTCGAACGTCGCCGACCTCGTGAACGCGAAGCCCGGCGATCGCGCCGCCGGCATGCTCTTCGCCGCGGCCTTCCTCGAGCGCTTCGTCGGCGACGACGACCGCGGCGAGCCGATCCCGTGGGTGCACCTCGACATCGCCGGGCCCGCCGACAACGGCGGCGGCGCCCACGGCTACACGCCGAAGGGCGCGACCGGCGTGCCGGTGCGGACCCTCGTCGAGACGGTCGCGGCGCTCGCCCGCTGAGCCGACCGCGACGCGCGCCCGAGGGGCGTCGGCGCCCGGCGCCGGCGCCCCTCGCCGTCTGAGCGAAAGCGCCGATTCGCGCGATCGCCGAGGTGTAGGCTTGCGCGAGGCCTCGACCGTCCCGGAGTCGCGGTGCCCGATCGGGTCCGCGGCCGCCGGGCGGGTCGCAAGAGTTCCAGACCACAGATCAAAGGGAGCTGTCCGGGTGTCAGACCACAACTACGACATCGTCGTCCTGGGCGGAGGCAGCGCCGGCTACGCCGCCGCGATCCGCGCCATGCAGCTGGGCCTCACGGCCGTCGTCATCGAGAAGGACAAGCTCGGGGGCACCTGCCTCCACCGCGGCTGCGTCCCCACGAAGGCGATGCTGCACGCCGCCGAAGTCGCCGAGGCCGTGGAGGACGGCGCCCGCGTGGGCGTCAACCTCGCGCTCGAGGGCGTCGACGGCGCGAAGATCGCCGAGTTCCGCGACGGCATCGTCGCCGGCAAGTTCAAGGGCCTGCAGGGCCTGCTCAAGGCGAAGAAGATCGACGTCGTCGCCGGCGAGGGCAAGCTCGTCGACGCCACGACCGTCGAGGTCGACGGCGAGCGCTACGTCGGCAAGCACATCGTGCTCGCCACCGGTTCGTACTCGCGCTCGATCCCGGGTCTCGAGATCACCGGCAACGTCATCACCTCCGACCAGGCGCTGCTCATGGACTGGGTGCCCGAGCGCGCGGTCGTGCTCGGCGGCGGCGTCATCGGCCTCGAGTTCGCGAGCCTGTGGCGCTCGCTCGGCGCCGAGGTGACCGTCATCGAGGGCCTGCCGAACCTCGCGCCCGCCGAGGACGCGGCGATCTCGAAGCAGCTCGAGCGCGCCTACAAGAAGCGCGGCATCGCGTTCCAGACCTCGACGAAGTTCGAGTCGGTGACGCAGGACGAGTACGGCGTGCACGTGACGACCGACAAGGGCGAGACCATCGACGGCGACGTGCTCCTCGTCGCGATCGGCCGCGGGCCGGTCACGCAGGGCATCGGCCTCGAGGAGGCCGGCGTCGAGCTCGACCGCGGCTTCGTCACCGTCGACGAGCACCTCCAGACCTCGCTGAAGGGCGTGTACGCGATCGGCGACATCGTCCCCGGCCTGCAGCTCGCGCACCGCAGCTACGCGCACGGCATCTTCGTGGCCGAGCACCTCGCCGGCCTCGAGCCCGTGCTCGTCGCCGACGTCAACGTGCCGAAGGTCACCTACACCGAGCCGCAGATCGCCTCCATCGGCCTCACCGAGGAGAAGGCGAAGGAGCAGCACGGCGCCGACGCGATCAAGTCGTACGAGTACAACCTCGCCGGCAACGCGAAGAGCTCGATCCTCGGCACCGCCGGCTTCGCGAAGGTCGTGCGCCTCGTCGACGGCCCCGTCGTCGGCATCCACATGATCGGCGCCCGCGTGGGCGAGCTCATCGGCGAGGCCCAGCTCATCGTGAACTGGGACGCCTACCCCGAGGACGTCGCGCCCCTCATCCACGCCCACCCCACGCAGAACGAGGTGCTCGGCGAGGCCATGATGGCCATCGCCGGCCGCCCGCTGCACGGCATCTGATCGCCGAGAACGTCACGCGAAGCTAGGAGAACACGAACATGACTCAGGACGTCACCCTCCCCGCGCTCGGCGAGAGCGTCACCGAAGGCACCGTCACCCGCTGGCTCAAGCAGGTCGGCGACACCGTCGAGGTCGACGAGGCGCTGCTCGAGGTCTCGACGGACAAGGTCGACACCGAGGTGCCCTCGCCGGTCGCCGGCACGATCCAGGAGATCCTCGTCGGCGAGGACGAGACCGTCGAGGTCGGCGCCGTGCTCGCCCGCGTCGGCTCGGGCGCCGCGTCGAAGGCCGAGGCCCCGAAGGAGGAGCCGAAGCAGGAGGCCCCGAAGGAGCAGCCGAAGCAGGAGGCCCCGAAGCAGGAGGCGCCCAAGGAGCAGCCGAAGCAGGAGGCCCCGAAGGCGGCCGCCCCGACCGGCCCGACTCCCCCGCGCCGTCCGGCCGCGAAGAGCGACCCGCGCTACGTCACCCCGATCGTGCGCAAGCTCGCCGAGGCCGAGGGCGTCGACCTCACGCAGATCACCGGCACCGGCGTCGGCGGCCGCATCCGCAAGGAGGACGTCGCCGCCGCGGCCGAGCGCCAGCGCGCCGCCGCCCCCGCGCCGGCCGCCGCGGGCGCCGCGCCCGCCG
>JAAYAS010000170.1 GCA_012719255.1 Microbacteriaceae bacterium
GACCGGTGCCGCCGCGGCCGTCGGCGGCCCCTCCGCGCCCGCGACCGGCGAGCCCACCGAGGCCGACGCGCTCGCGGCCGTCGAGGACGACGGCGACGGCACCGCGAACTGGGACACCCGCGACGACGACGGCGACGACTACCGGCTGCCGACGAGCACCGCGCTCGTGCGCGGCGAGCCCGCCCGCGCCCGCACCGAGGCGAACGACGCGACGATCGAGGCGCTCAACGCCACCTTCGAGTCGTTCAACGTCGACGCGAAGGTCACCGGCTTCTCGCGCGGCCCGACGGTCACCCGCTACGAGGTCGAGGTCGCCCCCGGCACCAAGGTCGAGAAGGTCACGCAGCTGTCGAAGAACATCGCCTACGCGGTGCGCTCGAACCAGGTGCGCATCCTCTCGCCGATCCCCGGCAAGTCGGCGA
Source organism: Microbacteriaceae bacterium (assembly GCA_012719255.1). Lineage (GTDB taxonomy): Bacteria > Actinomycetota > Actinomycetes > Actinomycetales > Microbacteriaceae > Gulosibacter. The sequence goes on from JAAYAS010000170.1 coordinate 423, forward strand.
TCGGCGTCGAGATCCCGAACTCCGACCGCGAGATCGTCGCGCTCGGCGACGTGCTCGCCTCGCAGAAGGCGCTGAAGGCGACGCATCCGATGACGATCGGCGTCGGCAAGGACGTCGAGGGCGGGTTCGTGCTCGCGAACCTCGCGAAGATGCCGCACCTGCTCGTCGCCGGCTCGACCGGCTCGGGCAAGTCGAGCTTCGTGAACTCGATGATCGTCTCGCTGCTCATGCGCTCGAAGCCCTCCGAGGTGCGCATGGTGCTCGTCGACCCGAAGCGCGTCGAGCTCACGCCCTACTCGGGCGTGCCCCACCTCATCACCCCCATCATCACGAGCCCGAAGAAGGCGGCCGAGGCGCTGCAGTGGGTCGTGAAGGAGATGGAGATGCGGTACGACGACCTCGAGAACTTCGGCTTCCGCCACATCGACGACTTCAACGCCGCGATCCGCGCCGGCGAGGTCGAGGTGCCCGAGGGGTCGAAGCGCAAGCTCAAGCCGTACCCGTACCTGCTCGTCGTCGTCGACGAGCTCGCCGAGCTGATGATGGTCGCCCCGCGCGACGTCGAGGACTCGATCGTCCGCATCACCCAGCTCGCGCGCGCCGCCGGCATCCACCTCGTGCTCGCCACGCAGCGGCCCTCGGTCGACGTCGTCACCGGCCTCATCAAGGCGAACGTGCCCTCGCGGCTCGCGTTCGCGGTGACGAGCACGACCGACTCGCGCGTCATCCTCGACCAGGTCGGCGCCGAGACGCTCATCGGCCAGGGCGACGCGCTGTTCTCGCCCGCCGGCCAGAAGCCCATCCGCGTGCAGGGCGCCTGGGTGAACGACAGCGAGATCCACGCCGTCGTGAAGCACGTCAAGGAGCAGGCGAAGCCGGAGTACCGCACCGACGTCGCCGCGCCCGCCGAGAAGCGCGAGATCGACCCCGACATCGGCGACGACCTCGAGCACCTGCTCGCCGCCTGCGAGCTCGTCGTCACCTCGCAGTTCGGCTCGACCTCGATGCTGCAGCGCAAGCTCCGCGTCGGCTTCGCGAAGGCGGGCCGCCTCATGGACCTCCTCGAGTCGCGCGACATCGTCGGCCCCTCCGAGGGCTCGAAGGCCCGCGATGTGCTCGTCACGCCCGAGGAGCTGCCGCAGGTGCTCGCGATGATCCGCGGCGACGAGCCGCCGGCCGCCGCTCCCGAGGCCGCCGGGGGCGCCGCCGACGACTACTCCGACGACTACGCCCCCGATGCCGTCGGCGCTCAGTACGACGGCCTCGAGGAGGTCGACGCCGAGGGCGGCGACGAGGACGCCTGGGGGCTGACCGGCCGTGACTGACGGCCCGGCAGCACCGTCCGGCCGGCGCGTCTGGCGCGCCGGCGACACCCCAGCGAGCCCGTGGGCGGTGCCGAACATCATCACCGTCGTGCGCATCCTGTTCGCGCCGGCGATGGTGTGGGCGCTGCTCGCGGATGCGGGGGAGGGCGGGCCGCTGCGGTGGCTCGCGCTCGCGCTGTTCGTCGTCGGCATCTCGTCCGACGCCGTCGACGGCCATCTCGCGCGCAGCCGCAACCTCATCACCGACCTCGGCAAGCTGCTCGACCCCATCGCCGACAAGGCGCTCACCGGCGCCGCGCTCATCGGGCTGTCGCTGCTCGGCGAGCTGCCCTGGTGGGTGACCGGGCTCATACTCGCCCGCGAGCTCGGCATCACGCTCTGGCGGCTCGTCGAGGCGAAGCGCATCGTGCTGCCCGCCGGTCGCGGCGGCAAGCTGAAGACGGTGCTGCAGGCGGTCGCGATCTCGCTCGCGCTCGCGCCGTTCCCGGCCCTGCTCGGCGACTGGATGCACTGGGTGAACACCGCGACCATGGCGCTCGCGCTGGTCGTGACGCTGTGGTCAGGCGCCGACTACCTCGTGCGCGCATACTGGAGACCCACGAAGCGCTGAGCCGCCGGAGGAGCCGACGATGACCGAACCGCGCATGCCCGAACTCCCCGAGCCCGCCGAGGTCGCCGCCCGCGAGGGCGCGCCGCACCCGGATGCGGCGCCGGCCCAGCCGCACCCGGCGGGACCGCCGGCGCAGCCGCATCCGGCCGAGGCGCCGGCCGAGCCGCATCCGCCGGCCGAGTCGCACGCCGACGCGAATCGGGCGAGCGCGCGCACCCGCGAGCTCGCCGGCGTCCTGCTCGAGGCGGGGCTGTCGATCGCCGTCGCCGAATCGCTCACCGGCGGCGCGCTCGCCGCCGAGCTCGTGCGCGTGCCGGGCATCTCGGCGTCGTTCCGCGGCGGCATCGTCGCCTACCACAACACCGTCAAGCACAACCTCCTCGGCGTCGACCGCGAGCTGCTGCTCGACCGCGGCGCCGTCGACCCCGAGGTCGCGCTGCAGATGGCGCGCGGGGCCCGCGAGGCGTTCACGATCGGCGAGCACGGCACCGACATCGCCGTCTCGACGACCGGCGCCGCCGGTCCCGACCCGTCCGATGGCAAGGCCGCCGGCACCGTCTACGTCGGTATCTCGACGCTCTGGGGCGAGAAGGCGGTCGAGCTCGACTTCCGC
>JAAYAS010000171.1 GCA_012719255.1 Microbacteriaceae bacterium
GATTCGGAGCATCTCGACGAGATCGGCGGGCGGAATGTGGTCGGGTCGAGTGCCGTCGGGGGTGATGGCTCCGGCGACCTCCCGCACTCGATCGAGCTCCTCTTCCATCGCGGCGACAAGCAGTGCGTCGACGGTGCCGAACCGGTCGTAAAAGGCGACGCGGCTCACGCCCGCACGGGTGCAGATGGCGGCGATGGTGAGTTCGGCGACCTCGCTGGTCGCGAGCTCATCGAGCACGGCGCCGATCAGGGCCGCGCGGGTCTTGGCGACTCGGGGGTCCAAATGCACTCCTCGGGTTCAGTTGCTTACAAATGTAAGATACATTTCCGTACACATGTAAGCAACATGTTGTTGCGGCGGAGTCGAGGAGGACTCGTGAATCAGGACTGGGACGTCATCATCGTGGGCGGCGGCACGGCCGGTGCAGTGCTCGCGAATCGGCTCAGCGCCGACTCCGGTCGGCGTGTGCTGTTGCTCGAGGCGGGGCTGGATTATCGCGGGGAGGAGATCCCCGAGTTCCTCCGCAACAGGACGTTGCGCACGGGACTCACGATGTCGCCCTCGCACGAGATGGAGCCCGACTACTACTGGACCGATGTCGTCGCGCGTCGCCGACCCGAGCGGGAGCCGATGCTCTACCCCCGCGGCAAGGGGCTCGGCGGAAGCTCCAGCGTGAACGGGCTGATCGCTGCTCGTCCCGAGCCCGGCGACTGGACGCGCTGGGAGGCATCAGGGGCCGAGGGCTGGGGCTACGACCGGATGCTGCCGGCGCTGAACAGGCTCGAGAGCGATCTCGACTACCCCGATGCCCCTCATCACGGGGCGAGCGGGCCGATCCCCATCCACCGCGAGCCGCGAGAGGGATGGGGCGACGTCGACGTCGCCCTCGACTCCGCCGGTGCGGCGCTCGGTTATGCCTGGCATGACGATTACAACGCGCCGGGCACGACCGGGCGGAGCCGGTATCCGGCGAACCACACGCGCGAGTTCCGTCGCGTTTCGACGAACCACGGTTACCTCGACCCCGTGCGCGACCGGGAGAATCTCGTCATCCGAGGTGGGGCGCAGGTCGATCGCGTGATCTTCGAGGGGTCGGTCGCGCGCGGTGTCGTGCTCGTCGATGGCACTGAGGTGCGAGTCGCGCCCGGCGGCGAGGTCGTGCTCAGCGCGGGTGCGGTGCACTCGCCCGCCATTCTGCTGCGCAGCGGCATCGGCCCCGCCGCCGAGCTCGCGCGGCTCGGGGTGCCCGTTCGGGCGGATCTGCCGGTTGGTCTCGGTGCGCAGGATCACGCGATCGCCTTCGTGCAGTTCCAGCCGCGCATTGAACGGACGCTTCCCGAAGGGATGCGCCCCACGCACGTGGCGATTCGCTACTCGACCGAACTGCCGGGCACCAGCCGCAATGACATGGTGATCCTGGCGACCAACCACAACTACTGGTTCGGCAACGACACGGCGGGCCTGGCGGTCCAATTGAACCAGTCGTTCTCGCGTGGCACGCTCTGGTTGCCCGATGCCGACCCCCGTACTGCGCCGCGGATCGAGCACCGCCTGCTCAGCGATCCGACGGACTACGTGCGGATGCTTGACGGCGTCGCCCGTGCCGAGGACCTCCTCAACCGGCCGGAGTTCCTGGAGATCCGCGAAGGGGACCTGCGGATTCCTCGATCACGGCTCGAGCTCCTCGCGCAGGTGAAGGACGTCATGCATCTCTGCTCGACCGCGAGGATGGGCGCCGAGCGCGACGAGGCGGCTGTGGTCGATCCGCAGTGCCGGGTGAAGAGCGTGAGCGGCCTGCGGGTCGTCGACGCGTCGATCTTCCCGGACGTCGTGTCGGCGAACATCAACATCGCTGTGATCGCAGTTGCCGAGCGAGCCGCAGAACTCCTGAACTGAGTTCGGGGCCGGAACGACGAAGGGGGCCGGGTGGATCACCACCCGGCCCCCTTCGTCGTGCGCGGCGTCAGACGCGCGGGGTGCCCGACCAGACGATCTCGTCGACCGTCAGCGGATCGGTGACGCGGTCGAAGCGCACGAGCTGCTCGATCGCGGCGGCGCCGGCCTCCTCGTCGATCGCGACGCGCATCGCAGGGAGGGCGTCGCCGGCCTCCTCGATCGGCACCTGCGCGATCTCGGCGCGGATCTCCTTGACGGTCTCGAGGTTCGCCGGGTCCTCGTAGAACTCGATCGCCCGCTCCATCGCCTCGATGAACGCGGCGGCGGCCTCGGGGTTCGCCTCGAGCCACTCGCTCGTCGCGGCCCACAGGGTGATCGGCAGGCCCGCGCGGGTCTCGCGCACCGGGTTGCTGATCACCGAGTTGGCGGGGTCGGCGACGATCTGCGCGTAGAACGGGTCGGACGGGAAGACCGCGTCGACCTGGCCCTGCTCGAGCGACACCTGCATGCTCGCGTACGGGAGGGCGACGATGTCGAGGTCGGTCGGCTCGAGGCCGGCCTCGGCGAGCGCGGCGTAGAACTCGATCGTGCCGCCGGCGCCGATGTTGTCGAAGGCGACGGTGGCGCCCTCGAGGTCGGCGAGCGACTCGAGGCCGCTGTCGGCGCGCACGACGACGCCCGAGGTGTCGACGTCGCCGCTGACGACGCTGTTGCCCGCGAGGATCTCCACGGGCATCCCCTCGGCGGTCGAGGTGACCATCGTGTCCCAGGCGGCGGTGATGATGTCGGCGGAGCCGCCGACCGCCTGCGCGAGATTATCCTGCGGCGGGCCGCCGCGCGAGATCTCGACGTCGAGGTTGACCTCGTCGAAGAAGCCCTGCTGCTCGGCGATGACGAGCGGCTCGTAGCCGATGGGGGCGTGCAGCACGCGGACGGTCGTCGACCCGGCGCCGTCGGCGCCGTCGGTCGAGCCGGTGCCGGCGTCGGCGCCGGCGCAGCCGGTGAGGGCGAGCGCGACGGCGCTCGCGGCGAGCAGGCCGGTCGCCCGGCGGAGGAGGGGTGCGGTCATGGCGGGTCCTCGTCTCAGCGCCCGTCGCGGAAGCGGGCCGGCCACACGCCCTGCTTGCCGGGCGAGAGGATGCCGTTCGGGTCGA
>JAAYAS010000172.1 GCA_012719255.1 Microbacteriaceae bacterium
CGGTCATCTCGATGACCTCGTCGTGCACCGTGTCGACCTTCTTGCGCTTCACGAGGTGCTCGACGTAGTCGACCAGGCCCCGGTCGTACTTGAACACCTGGATGCGGGGTGCGCGCTCGGCGGTCTCGGTCACCACCGGGATGGCCGCGGTGATCGGCGCCGCCACGTCGTCGACCGGCGCGTCGGTGGCATCGGCGTCGACCTCCTTGAGCACCTCGCTCACCGAGGTGAGCTCGGGGGTGAGGGTGGCCGGGTCGCGCTCGTCGACGAGCGTGATGCGCAGACCCCGGTTGAGGAACGCCATCTGCTGGAAGCGCGTGCGGAGCGTCTCGTAGTCGAACTCGACGGTCTCGAAGATGTCGGCGTTCGGGTAGAAGGTGATGCGGGTGCCGGTGTCCTCCGCGGCGCCGACCTCCTCGAGCGGGCCCTGCGGCACGCCGTCGCGGAACTCCATCCGCCACTCCGAGCCGTCGCGGCGCACCTCGGCGATGAAGCGGTGCGAAAGGGCGTTGACGACCGACGAGCCGACGCCGTGGAGTCCGCCCGACACCGCGTAGCCGCCGCCGCCGAACTTGCCGCCGGCGTGGAGCTTCGTGAGCACGACCTCGAGCGTCGAGATGCCCTCGACGGGGTGGGTCGACACGGGGATGCCGCGGCCGTTGTCGACGACGCGCACGCCGCCGTCGTCGAGCAGCGTCACGGTGATGTCGTCGCAGTAGCCGGCGAGCGACTCGTCGACCGAGTTGTCGACGATCTCGTAGACGAGGTGGTGGAGCCCCTCGGGACCGGTCGAGCCGATGTACATGCCGGGGCGCTTGCGCACGGCCTCGAGGCCTTCGAGCACCTGGATCTCGCTGGCGCCGTAGGCGTTCTCGACCCGGTGGGCGCCCGGAACGCGGTGGTCGGCACCGGACTGGTGCTCCTGACGCTCGCTCATCGGCATGATCTCCTTCGGTTCGTCGGCAGAGCGCGCTCCGGCTCGTGGCCGGGCACGCGACGTTCGATTCTACCAAGGACCGGGTGCGAACGCCGAGATTTCGCCCTCAGACGGACTCGACCCCCGCGCGCGTGGTCTCCCACACGGGCCGCTACCCGTACGTGTCTCGAGGCCCGCGGCCGGGGACCGACCTCGGACCGCGCCGCCACGACGGCGCGCCGGGGTTGAGCACGCGCAGATCGTCGATGCCCGCATCCGGCAGCTCGCGCGCGATCTTCGCCACGATCGTCGAGCGAATCGCGCGCAGCTGCGTCGCCCAGGCGGTCGAATCGCACTGCACGACGAGCACGCCCTCCTCGACGTGGAGCGGTCGCGCGTGCTCGGCGACCTTGTCGCCCGCGAGCTCGGCCCAGCGGTCGATCACCCCGGCCTGCGCGATCGGCCCCGCCCAGCCGTGCCGGCGGAACAGCGAGCCGAGCAGCGACCCGGTCGAGACGGGGTCGCGGTGCGGGCCGAACGGCAGCTGCTCCTCGCCGACCGGCTCGTCGCCGCCGCGCTCGCGCCGCCTGCGGTCGCGGAACGAGCTCGTGCGCCCGCCGCCGAACACCTCCTTGCAGCGCAGCCAGGTCTCGGTCGCCGCGCTGAGCCGCGGTTCGCGCGTCATGCCGCCTCCTCGACGATCTCGCCGGCGCGGATGCGGATCGTGCGCTCGCGCATCGGCTCGGGGATGTCGCCGACGACGGCGCAGGTGATGAGCACCTGCTCGAAGCCGACGATCGCGTCGCCGAGCCGGCGGCGGCGATCGGCGTCGAGCTCGGCGAACACGTCGTCGAGGATGAGCACCGGATCGCCGGTGCGCGACTCGGCGCGCACGAGCTCGGCGGCGGCGAGCTTCAGCGAGAGCGCGAACGACCACGACTCGCCGTGGCTCGCGGTGAGCCGCGCGGGCAGGCCGTTGAGCCGCAGCACCGCGTCGTCGCGGTGCGGGCCGATCAACGTCGTGCCGCGGTCGAGCTCGCGGGCGCGGGCCCCGGCGAGCCGCTCGGCGAAGCGCGCGGCGATCGCGTCGCGGTCGAGATCGGCGCCGTCGTCGTCCTCGGCGTCGTCGTCCATCGGCCGGCCCGCGTCGGCGAGCGACGAGACCCGCATCCCGATGCCCGGGCGGTGATCGGCGCCGACGAGCGCGGCGTAGGCGCGCTCGAGGTGTGGGCGCAGCCGCTCGACGAGCGCGAGCCGCTCGGCGACGAGCACCGCGCCGAGCGCGACGAGCTGCTCGTCGAAGATCTCGAGGGTGATCGCGGCGGCCTCGTCGAGGCGGCCGCCCCGGGCCGACTTCAGCAGCGAGTTGCGCTGCTTGAGCACCCGCTCGTACTGCTGCATCGTCTCGCCGAGCCGCGGCGAGTGGGTGACGAGCAGCGAGTCGAGGAAGTCGCGCCGCTGCGCGGGCTCGCCGCGCACGAGCGCGAGATCCTCGGGCGCGAAGAGCACGGTCGTGAAGTACCGGGGCAGTTCGCGCGCCCGCACCTGGCGACCGCCGATGCGGGCGCGGTTCGAGCCCGAGCGCTGGATCTCGACGTCGATGACGAGCTGCCGCTCGCCGTGCGCGAGCTCGGCCCGCACGATCGCCGAGCGCTCGCCGGCGCGCACGAGCGCCGCATCCGACGACACCCGGTGCGACGAGAGCGTCGCGAGGTAGCCGATCGCCTCGATGAGGTTCGTCTTGCCCTGGCCGTTGGCGCCCTCGAACACGTGCACGCCCGGCGCGAGCCGGAGATCGGCGTGCGCGTAGTTGCGGAAGTGCTGCAGCTGCAGGCGCGTGACGTGCACCGACTACCGCATGAGGAGGTTCGGCTGCAGCAGGTAGCGGAAGCTGTCGTCGCCGGCGGGCTCGTCGAGCGAGGTCTGGCCGGTGATGAGCACCGGGCCGGGCTTGTTCGGGTTGTCGGTCGGCGTGAACGCGATGCGCACGAACGCCGAGTGCACCGAGCCGAGGCCGTCGAGGAGGAACTGCGGCTTCAGCGACACGACGATGTCGTCGCCGGTGAGCTGCACCCCGACCTCCTCCGAGCCGGCCGCCTTCTCGGCGCCGATGGCGTCGAGGGTGAGGCCGTCCTGCGCGAACGAGAAGCGCAGCGCCTGCTCGCGCTCGAGCACGAGCTGCATGCGTCGCACGGCGTCGGCGACGTCGCTCGCCTGCATCACCGCGAAGTGCTGGGTCTCGGCGGGGAACAGCCGGCGCACGGCCGGGAAGTTGCCCTTGAGGAGCGTCGAGGTGACGGTGCGGCCCTCGGCGGTGAAGGCGATGATCTGGCCCTCGCCCTTCTCGACGAGGGTGATGACGACCTCGTCGGCGTGCGCGAACGCCTTGCCGACCTCGCCGATGATGCGGGCGGGCACGAGCGCGTCGTCGCCCTCCGCGAAGTTCGAGTTCCACTCGAGCGAGCGCACCGCGACGCGGTAGCGGTCGGTGGCGACGAGGCCGAGCTCGTTCGGCGAGAGCGTGAAGTGCACGCCGGTGATCATCGGGGCGACGTCCTCGCGCGAGGCGGCGACGACGACCTGGCTCACCGCATCGGCGAACTCGGGGCCGGCGACGACGCCCTTCGTGCCCTCGACGACCGGGAGGGTCGGGAACTCCTCGAGCGGCATCGTCGGCAGCGTGAACGAGGCGCGGCCGCAGCGGACGAGGATGCCCCGCTCCTCGCGCTCGATGGTGACGGGTGCGGCGGGGAGGCGGTTCGCGATCTCGGCGAGCAGCCGGCCCTGCACGAGCACGGCGCCCTCGGTCTCGACGCTCGCGTCGACGGCGGTGCGGCTCGAGGTCTCGTAGTCGAACGAGGAGAGCGACAGCTCGCCGTCGCGGGCCTCGAGCAGCACACCGCTGAGGATGGGCTGGGTCGGGCGCGGCGGCAGCAGCTTGACGACGAACGACACGGCGTCGCTGAAGATGTCGCGGTTGACCTCGAACTTCACGATGAGTCCTCTCGTCCGGAGATCCGGTGTGGAGCATCAATGCTAGCCCGCTCATCCGCCTCGATCGCTGTCGAGGCCCGAGGCCGATCGGCCCGGACCCCCGGAGATGTCATCGACGGGCCATCGGGAAAGAGATCTGCAACATCAGTAGTAACCGTTGTGGATGGTGTGGATAACTTGTGACTCGCCGAGCGCCCGTAGGGAACTACATCGCTGGAAGATGTGCTCCGAGCGTGCAGGGAAAGTGACCGGAATCTGACGCGAATGTGGACGTCGGAGGTTCGATCCACAGCCGTGCGCTGGTTATCCACAGAAATCACGCGATTCGAGGGGTCGGCATCCCGAAGTTATCCACAGGCTGGGTGAACATTCGGTGATCGCGTCCGTTCACAATCGATGCACATCCCGTCCCGAGTCATGCACACACCCATCCACAGGCCCTGTGGATAACTCGATGCGGGGGGCGTGCGAACGGCCCCGCGAGCGGTGCTGCGGGGGCGATGCGGGGGTGCGACGACGGCGTCCGCGCGAGCGAAGAGGCGGATCCGCCGATGCCCGGGCGGACGACGCGTCAGCGGGTCTGCGGCTGGCGCAGGCGCGCGGTGAGCTCGGTGACCTGGTTGTAGGTCTGCCGGTCCTCGGTGATGCGCTTGGTGATCTTGCGGTGCGCGTAGATCACCGTCGTGTGATCGCGGCCGCCGAACAGCTGCCCGATCTTCGGCAGCGAGAGGTTCGTCATCTCGCGGCAGAGGTACATCGCGATCTGCCGCACGTTCGCGATCGCGTGCGAGCGGCTCGAGCCGTAGAGGTCGTCGACCGAGAGCCGGAAGTAGTCGGCGGTCGCGTTGATGATGTCGTCGGGGGTGATCACCGCCGGCTCGTCATCGGTGATGAGGTCCTTGAGCACGTTCGTCACGAGTGCGAGGTCGATCGGCTCGCCGTTGAGATTCGCGAAGGCGGTGACGCGGATGAGCGTGCCCTCGAGCTCGCGGATCGAGCTCGACACGTGCGCGGCGATGAACTCGATCGCGTCGTCGGGGAGCCGGATGCTGTCGGCCTGCGCCTTCTTGCGGAGGATCGCGATGCGGGTCTCGAGGTCGGGCGACTGCACATCGGTGATGAGGCCCCACTCGAAGCGCGAGCGCATGCGGTCCTCGAAGCCGGTGAGCTGCTTCGGCGGCACGTCGGAGGTGATCACGACCTGCTTGTTGTGCTCGTGCAGGGTGTTGAAGGTGTGGAAGAACGCCTCCATCGTCTCGTGCTTGCCCTGCAGGAACTGGATGTCGTCGACGAGCAGGATGTCGTTCGTGCGGTAGCGCGCGTGGAACTGCTGGCCCTTGTTGTCGGCGATCGAGTTGATGAAGTCGTTGGTGAACTCCTCGCTCGACACGTACCGCACCTTGATGCCGGGGTACATGCTCTCGGCGTAGTTGCCGATGGCGTGGAGCAGGTGGGTCTTGCCGAGCCCCGACTCGCCGTAGATGAACAGCGGGTTGTAGCTGCGGGCCGGCGCCTCGGCGACGGCGACCGCGGCGGCGTGGGCGAAGCGGTTCGAGCCGCCGATGATGAAGTTCTCGAAGGTGTAGCGCGGGTTGAGCCGCGAGTCGTGGGTCGCGCCGTACGACTCGTCGGCGACGGGAGGCGCGGGCACCGGCAGCTGCGCGTGCGCGGCGAGGGGGGCCGGGCCGAAGCCGGCGGGCTGCTCGGCGACGAAGCCCTCGGCCTCCTCGGCGATCGTCGGCATCGCGGCGACCTGCTCGTAGTCGGGGGCCGGCGCCGTGCGGGCCGGCTCGATGTCGGGGTTCACCGTGACGGCGAAGTTCACGAGCTGCTCGGGGCCCTCGTACGCGGCGATGACGTCGAGGAGGGGCTGCCGGGCGCGCTGCTCGATGGTGGCGCGGATGAAGTCGTTCTCGACCTCGAGGTAGATCGTCCCGCCCATGATGCCCTTCGGCGTGACGAGGCCGAGGAATCCCCGCAGCGAGGCGGGGACCTGCTCGTGCTCGACGACCCGGGAGTACAGCTGCTGCCAGATCGCGTCGACATCGGAGCTCACGTGCTCGTTCCTCCTCTGCTCGTGCCGGACCGGGGCGCATCGCCCGGTTCGCGGTGCCGACGACGCTGTCGGCGGCGGGGCACGATGCGATGATGGCGCGGTCGGGTAATGACGACGCCAAGTTTTCCACAGGCGCTTGTGGATAACTTGGCGATCTGTGCACAGTCGTGCGCAGAGTGCTCAGCTTACGGGGTGGATCCGGGCATCGCGCAAGCCGGTTGCGGGATTCACGGCGAGTCGCCCGCGGATGGGCGGATGCCGATGGTAGTCGTGCTCGAATCCTCGAGGAATCTTGACCCTCGTCGAGGCGGCGGCGTATCATGACGAAGTTGCCCGCTCGTCGGGCGTGATTCGTCGATGCCCGCGGACGCCGGGCCCGAACCCGGAGAACTCTATGTCGAAGCGCACTTTCCAGCCGAACAACCGCAAGCGTGCCAAGAAGCACGGCTTCCGCGCCCGCATGCGCACCCGCGCCGGCCGCGCCATCCTCTCGTCGCGCCGCGCCAAGGGCCGCAAGGTCGTCTCGGCCTAGTCGGCCGTGCTCGCCCGCGCCAACCGCATCACCGAGGGCGCCGACTACCGTCGGGTGTCCCGCGGACCGCGATCGGGAACGCGCGGACTCGTCGTCCACGGACTGCTCCGCGACGACGCCACCGCACCCACTCGCTTCGGGTTCATCATCACGAAGCGGGTGGGTGTCGCCGTTGTGCGCAACCGCCTCCGCCGGCGCTGCAAGGCGATCTGCCGCGAACTGCTCGCGATGCTGCCGACGGGCCTCGATCTCGTGATCCGGCTCCACCCCGAAGCGGCCGAGCTCGACTACGCCGAGCTGCGCCGCAAGGTGCGCCGGCAGGCGCTCGCGCTCGCCGAGCGGCTCGGCGCCACGGCCATCCCCGAGGTGTGCTCGTGCGCCGACGAGGTCGCCTGATGCCGCCGGCGCTCCACCACCTGCTGCTCGTGCCCCGGAACATCGGGGTCGCGCTGCTGCTCGTGTACCGCCGCTTCATCTCCCCGATCTACGGGGACGTGTGCCGCTACTACCCCACGTGTTCCGCGTATGGTTTAGGTGCGGTGCAGGAGTACGGTCTCGTGCGCGGCGGCTTGATGGCGCTTCGGCGCATCGCCCGTTGCCACCCCTGGGCGAAGCCCGATTTCGATCACGTGCCCGAGCCGAAGCGCCCGCACCACCACCGCATCACCAGGCACGGCTTCGTCGTGCCCGACCCCGACCCGAAAGGCTGAGTCGTCCAGATGGACATTTTCGCCATTCTCCTCTGGCCGCTCCGATGGCTCATCGAGCTCATCCTCGTCGGTGCGCACTCCGGACTCACCGCGCTCGGCCTCGACTTCCACAGCGGCTGGACCTGGATCCTCTCGATCGTCGGCATCGTGCTCGTCGTGCGCTCGGCGATGATCCCGCTCATGGTGAAGCAGATCAAGTCGATGCGCGGCATGATGGAGCTCCAGCCCGAGCTGAAGAAGATCCAGGACAAGTACAAGGGCAAGCGCGACCAGTTCTCGCAGCAGGCGATGCAGCAGGAGACGATGGCGCTCTACAAGCGCCACGGCTCGAGCCCGCTGTCGGGCTGCTGGCCGATGCTCGTGCAGATGCCGATCTTCTTCGCGCTGTTCCAGGTGCTCAACGCCGCGAACCGCAACGAGGCCGGCGTCGGCCTGATGAACCTCGAGCTCGCGCAGTCGTTCTCGTCGTCGACGATCTTCGGCGCCCCGCTCAGCGGCACGCTGCTCGAGTCGGGCGGCAACGCGTCGATCATCATCGTCGCGATCGTGATCATCGTGATGATGGTCGCCTCGCAGTTCTTCACGCAGTTCCAGATCTCCAACCAGAACGTCTCGCAGGCGGCGAAGGAGTCGCCGTTCTTCCGCCAGCAGCAGATGATGCTCTACGTGCTGCCGCTCGTGATGGCGGTGTCGGGCCTGATGTTCCCGATCGGCGTGATGAGCTACTGGATGCTCTCGAACCTCTGGACCATGGGTCAGCAGTGGTGGACCATCCGCAACATGCCGACCCCCGGTTCGGAGGCGGCGAAGAAGCGCGAGGAGCGACTGCGCGCGCAGGGCCGCTGGGACGACCACCCCGACAACCCGGCGAACAAGAAGGACCGCGAGGGCAACCCGATCGCGCCGGCCGCACCGGCGCAGCGCGAGCAGCCGATGTCGAAGGCGCGCGCGAAGAAGGCCCAGCAGAAGGGCAAGGGCGGCCAGCCCGCGAAGCCGAAGCCCGACGCGTCGCAGTCGGGCAAGGGCGAGCCCCGGAAGGATGACGGCGCCGCCGAGGGCGGTTCGTCGAAGAAGAAGAAGTAGTGCGTCGGGGGTCGGGCATCGATGCCTGCCCCCCCACCGCACCGCGGCGCGGCAGCGCCGGCCCCGTCGACCACAGCGAGAGGAACCGAGATGCAGGACGGCAAGGAGCACGAGCTCGACGAACTGGCGCCCGAGGCCGATGCCGAGCTCACCGGCGAGCCCGGTGAGCGCGACGCCGAGGCCGAGTCGTTCGCGCAGGTGCGCGAGGACGTCGAGTCGGAGGACGCGCAGCGCACCGACGAGGATGCCGATGAGGACGTCGAGTCGGATGACGGCGACCTCGAGGACGACTCGGATGAGGAGGACGACGAGGACGACGAGCGCGACGAGGGCGACATCGCGGCCGACTACATCGAGGAGCTGCTCGACATCGCCGATCTCGACGGCGACCTCGACATCGACGTGCGGGGCGGTCGCACCTACGTGTCGGTGACCGCCGAGGGCTCGTCGAGCCTCGAGGCGCTGTCGAAGCCCGAGGTGGTCGACGCACTGCAGCAGCTCACCCGGCTCGCGGTGCAGGCCGAGACCGACGAGTTCTCGCGACTCATCCTCGACGTGGGCGGTTCGCGGGATGCGCGCAAGCGCGAGCTCGAGGAGCTCGTCGACCGGGCCATCGAGCGGATCGAGGGCGGGGCGTCGAGCGCGGCACTGCCCCCGATGTCGTCGTACGAGCGGAAGCTCGTGCACGATGTCGCCGCCGCCCGCGGCTACGTCTCGGAGAGCGAGGGCGAGGGAGGCAGCCGGCACACGGTGCTGCGCGCCCAGTAGCGCCGCAGTGCGGGCGACCGCACCCCGAATTTCGGCCCTGATCAGGGAAAATACCTGATCAGGGCCGCTTTTTTCTTGTCTTTTATGGAATGGTGCGTCCTCGAGGAGCAGGCCCCCACCGCTTGCGATTGTCGTCGGGTATGCCGATCCGAAACGGGTGACTGCGTGCGGAGCAGGATGGCGTGTGGGGTGCGCGGTCGCTCCGCGATTGATGGTGCTGCTCCCTTGCTGGTCCAGGACCTCGATCTCCGTTTCACGTGAAACACGTCCCGGCCTGCTTCGATGATGCGTGACCTGAGCGCTCCCTGGTTCGACGCGACTTCGGGATCGGTTCCCACCGTTGACGCGCTGCCGTTGCTCTCGCCTTCCGTGCACCTTGCGTACCTGGCGACTGCACACCTCCTCCGGGGACTCGGCGTCGTCCTGGAGGCCTTCCGCAACCGGGAATGGGTGCGCGTCGGTCGGCGTGGACAGCTCGCCAGCTGTGTGCTGCTGGGAATGACCGTGGGCGCACCGAGCATCGGTGATCGAGGCCGTGTTCCTCCTTCTGCCACGACAGTCGAAGGTGCGCGTCGGACATGCCAGTCGACCTGCCTCGGTGGGGGTTCTGGCAACTGGTCGCGTGCGGACACGGAAGGTGAGCTCCGAATCGCTCGCGGCACGAGGGTTCACTCCGCGAGGCTGCCCAGGCCGGGTCCAGGTGTCGATGCGGGGGGCAACGCTGCTTCCTGTGTTTCACGTGGAACATGCGTTCAGTTGAGTGTCGTCGCAGTTACCAGCTCACTGGGTTGATCCGCGATCCTTGTTTCGTCGGCGAGAGCGCGACTGGGCGTGCGGTGAGCCAGAACACGGAGGCGAGCGAAGAGCGGGCGAACCCCCCGCGGTACGTCTCGTACGGGGTGGTTTCTGAGGGTGTGTTTCACGTGAAACGCTCTCCCAAGCGGTGACGTCCGCCAGCTCTCGCCGCCTGGAGTGGGACTCTCCTCCGGGCATCCGGTCGAGTGTTCTCTTGGCCGACTCCAAGTGCGCGCGTGCCGGAAGCCAATTCGCATCCAGCGCCGACGTGCTGGTCTGGGCTCCATCCCCACTCCGTCGAGTCGGCAGTGCGACTCAGATCCATTTCCCCTTTCGCCTACTGTGCTCGCTTGTTGAGGATGACGGGGATAGAGGGACACCCGGCATGAGTTCATCTGCAGCAATCCGCACCTGGTGTTCGGCGTGCATGAGTCGCGGAACGTCGGAGCGTCTTCCTGCTCAGCAGTCGGCGCGTGGGATGAGACGAGGCGGCATCGATCGTCGGACACGACAGCGTCTCCGACGCCACCTCGCTCATTGACCTCCGTCCGCGCCGAGGTGCTCGCCGCGGCATGCCTTGAGCCATCCGCCTGCCGAACCTGAAGTGCTCATGGTGGGTTTCGCCGCCTGCTGCACGAGCGTCCGTCGATGTTCTGAGTCCGGTTCGCGAGGATCGCCTTCGGGATCCCGATGGTCGAGCGCGCTCGGCTTGAGGATCATGACCTCTGGCCCATCGAGGCGCTTCGGCGGGAGTGGTTGGAGGCCTGGTCGGGTGTTGGTGAATGTTCCACGTGAAACAGGAGGCAAGGGGCACGCCGTTTCACGTGAAACGGTGATCCTGTAGCAGGCAGCACGACGTCCTAGGAGAGCGTCGTCGTCTGCCGGGCGTCAGGCGTGAGGCTTCATCATGGGGTCATGGGGTGAGACTCGGCGCCTCCTTCTTGAGGACGCGAGTGAGCCGTCGAGTTCGCGGCCCCCGCATCGTGACGCGCCGCCTGTCGGTGCTGTCTGTTCGAGCAGGCCTTGGTCGCATCAGCATCAGGGCCCCTGGCGGATCGGCCTTCGGGGGTCGTGACGGAATGGTCCACGGGACTGGGACCGCTTCGGGCTGGGTTCCGGTACTTACCGGGATGCGTCGCCGAAGCAAGTGAATGGAGTGCGTGGAATTGGACCAGTAGCGTTGGTCCGCGATGCTTCACGTGAAACATGCCTGCACGGCTAC
>JAAYAS010000015.1 GCA_012719255.1 Microbacteriaceae bacterium
CATCGAGTTCACGGGCGGCAGCGAGTTCCAGGTCGCCCAGCCGGCGACCACCGACCAGCGGCCGGCGACCGATGCCGTCGCCGAGGTGAGCGACACCCCGGCGCGCGTGCAGGTGCTCGGCGACGGCTCGGTGCGGGTGCAGACCGACCCGCTCACCGACGAGCAGAACGTGCAGCTGCGCGAGGCGCTCGCCGCGGCGTACGGCGCCGAGGTCGAGGACGTCGCGCTGTCGACGATCGGCCCCTCGTGGGGCGCCGACATCACCCGGCAGATGCTCATCGGCCTCGGCGTGTTCCTCGTGCTCGCCTCGGTGTTCATGGCGCTCTACTTCCGCACCTGGAAGATGGCGCTCGCCGCGGTCCTCGCGCTCTTCCACGACCTCGTCGTCACCGCGGGGGTGTACGCGCTCACCGGCTTCGAGGTGACGCCGGCGGCGGTGATCGGCTTCCTCACGATCCTCGGCTACTCGCTCTACGACACCGTCGTGGTCTTCGACAAGATCCGCGAGAACACCGCGGGGCACTCGGGGGAGTCGAGCCGCACCTTCCCGGCCTCGGTGAACCTCGCGATCAACCAGACGCTCGTGCGCTCGATCAACACCTCGGTCGTCGCGCTGCTGCCGGTCGCCGCGATCCTCTTCATCGGCGCGTTCATCATGGGCGCCGGCACGCTCCGCGACATCTCGCTCGCGCTGTTCATCGGCATGCTCGTCGGCGCCCTGTCGACGATCTTCCTCGCCGGTCCGCTCTACGCGCAGCTCCGCGCGGGCGAGGAGGAGATCCGCGAGGCCGACGAGGAGATCGAGGCCGCCGCGATCGCCGCCTGAGGCGCCGGGTGCGGGCGCGCTCCGGCGGCCCGCACCCGCGCATCCGCACCGTCCGGACGGGTATAGACTGACTCCTCATCGAGAGGGGGCGGCCGTGATGAGCGAGATCGGTTCCATGTCGATGCGGCGGCTCGTGCCGCGCATCTTCACGAAGTCGTCGGCCCGGCCCGAGATCGAGCCGCTCATCCGCACCGTGCGCAAGCACGACCCGAAGGCCGACGTGCTGCTCGTGCAGCGCGCCTTCGAGGTCGCCCGCCGCTGCCACGAGGGGCAGTTCCGCCGCTCGGGCGAGCCGTACATCACGCATCCGATCGCGGTCGCGCAGATCCTCGCCGAGTACGGCATCGGCCCGGTGACGCTCGCCGCGGCCCTCCTCCACGACACCGTCGAGGACACCGACTACTCGCTGCAGCAGCTCGCCGCCGACTTCGGCGACGAGATCGCGATGCTCGTCGACGGCGTCACGAAGCTCGACAAGGTCGTCTACGGCGACTCGGCGCAGGCCGAGACGGTGCGGAAGATGATCGTCGCGATGTCGAAGGACATCCGGGTGCTCGTCATCAAGCTCGCCGACCGCCTCCACAACGCCCGCACCTGGGGCTTCATGCCGCCCGAGAAGGCGAAGAAGAAGGCCGCCGAGACGCTCGAGATCTACGCGCCGCTCGCGCACCGCATGGGCATCCAGGCGATGAAGAACGAGCTCGAGGACCTCGCCTTCGCCGCGATGCATCCGAAGATCTACGCCGAGATCGACCACCTCGTGCACCAGCGCCAGCCGCAGCGCGAGCGCTACCTCGCCCGCGTGATGGGCGAGCTGCGCGCCGATCTGCGCGAGATGCGCATCCGCGCCGAGGTCGTCGGGCGGCCGAAGGAGCTCTACTCGATCTACCAGAAGATGATCGTGCGCGGCCGCGACTTCGACGAGATCTACGACCTCGTCGCGATCCGGGTGCTCGTCGACACCGTGCGCGACTGCTACGCCGTGCTCGGCGCGATCCACGCCCGCTGGACGCCGATGCCGGGGCGCTTCAAGGACTACATCGCGACCCCGAAGTTCAACCTCTACCAATCGCTGCACACCACCGTCGTCGGCCCCGACGGCAAGTCGGTGGAGATCCAGATCCGCACGCACGACATGCACCAGCGGGCCGAGTTCGGCGTCGCCGCGCACTGGATGTACAAGCAGAACGTCGCCTCCGGCGGCAAGCGCCTCGCCGCCGAGACGAGCGAGATGGCCTGGTTGAAGCGCATCAACGACTGGCAGCAGGAGACGAGCGACTCCGAGGAGTTCCTCGACTCGCTCCGCTTCGAGATCGGTGCGAGCGAGGTGTACGTCTTCACGCCGCAGGGCAAGGTGATCGGCCTGCCCCAGTCGGCGACGCCGATCGACTTCGCGTACGCGATCCACACCGACGTCGGCCACCGCACCATGGGGGCGAAGGTGAACGGCCGGCTCGTGCCGCTCGATACGAAGCTCGCGAACGGCGACACCGTCGAGATCTTCACCTCGAAGCACCCCGACGCCGGCCCGAAGCAGGACTGGCTGCAGCACGTCGCCTCGCCGCGCGCCCGCAACAAGATCCGCCAGTGGTTCTCGAAGGAGCGCCGCGACGAGGCGATCGAGCTCGGCCGCGAGCAGGTCGCGAAGGCGATGCGCAAGGCGAACATCCCGCTCTCGCAGGACGTCGTGCAGGAGGCGTTCCGCACCGTCGCCTCGAAGCTCCGCTACGCCGACGTCTCGGCGCTCTACGCGGCGGTCGGCGACAACCACGTCTCGGCGCAGTCGGTGATGGAGAAGCTCCAGCTCGAGCTGTCGAGCGAGTCCGACGTCGCCCCGGTGCTCACCTCGCCGGAGTTCTCGCAATCGGTGTCGTCCGTCGCGACGAGCGCCTCCGGCGTGCTCGTGCGCGGCGCCCCCGACATCCTCGTCAAGGTCGCGAAGTGCTGCACGCCGGTGCCCGGCGACCCGATCGTCGGCTTCGTCACCCGCGGCCAGGGCGTGTCGGTGCACCGCGCGAACTGCCGCAACACGAAGTCGCTCGAGCGCGAGCCCGAGCGGATGATCGAGGTCGAGTGGGCGGCGAACTCGCAGGTGGTGTTCCTCGTGAACATCCAGGTCGAGGCGCTCGACCGGGCGGGGCTGCTCAGCGACATCACGCGCGTGCTCTCCGAGCACCACGTGAACATCCTCTCGGCGACCGTGCACACCTCGAAGGCCCGCGTCGCGATCTCGAAGTTCTCGTTCGAGATGGGCGACACGACGCACCTCGACCGCCTGCTCAGCGCCGTGCGCGGCATCGACGGCATCTACGACGCCTATCGCGTGCAGAACACCTGACCGCGCGCGGCCCCGCTCAGCCCGCGCGGCGCTCGGCGGCGAGGTCGGCGGTGGTGCGCGCGGCGCTCGTCACCGCCACCGCGCCGTCGAGCAGCTCGACGTCGTCGGGGCCGAGCCGCCGGAACGCCCACTCGACGAGCGGCGCCTCGACCGCCGGCCGCCGCCCCGAGGCCCGGGCGATGCGGATGCGCGCCGGCGCCGGGCCGCCCGCCCGCAGCCAGGCCGCGGTCTCGTGCGTGAACACGCGCCCCGGCCGCACGAGCCCGCCGAGGCAGGCGATGCGATCGGCGCGCGAGGGCGCGACGCCGATCGGCAGCCAGCACTCGTAGCCGGGCGGGCCGTACCGCTGCACCTCGCCGTCGCGGCGCATCACCTCGAGCTCGAGCGGGCCGAGACCGGCGAGGGCGGGATGCACGTGGGCGGGCGGGGTGCGCATACCGGCATCGAAGCGCATCCGCGGGAACGGCGCGGGCGCCGTCCACAGGCGGGGATCAGCCGCCGATCGCCTTGAGCCAGGCCTTGCGGGCGTCGAGCGCCTCCTGCGCCTCCTTGATCCTGCGCGCGTCGCCGCCGGCCTGCGCCGCGGCGAGCTCGTCCTCGAGCTTCGCGATCGCGTCGTGGAGCTGCGACGACATCCCCGACTGTCGGGCCTGGCGCTCGGGGTTCGAGTTCGCCCAGTGCTCGTCGTCGAGCTTGCGCACGTGCTGCTCGATGCGGCGCAGGCGCTCCTCGACCTCCTTGAAGCGGTCGCGGGGCACGCGGCCGATCTCGTCCCAGCGGTGCTGGATGCCGGTGAGCTGCTGGCGCGCGGCGACCCGGTCGTGCTGCTCGAGGATGGGCTGCGCCGCGTCGAGCAGCGCGAGCTTCGCCTCGAGGTTCGCCTGGTACTCCTCGTTGTCGCGGGCGTCGATCTCGTTCTTCGCCTGGAAGAGCACGTCGCCGGCGGCCTTGAACTTCGCCCAGAGCGCGTCGTCGTGCTTGCGGCCGGCGCGGCCGACCTGCTTCCACTCGTCGAGCAGGCGCCGGTACTCGGGCACGCCGTCGGCGCCCTTCGGGGCGAGGGCCTCGGCGCGCTCGATGATGCGCTGCTTCGCGTCGCGCGCGGTGCGGTGCTGCGCGTCGAGCTCGGCGAAGAACTTGCGGCGCTCGGTGTCGAGGTGCGTGCGGGCGGTGCGGAACCGCTTCCAGAGGGCGTTCGCCTCGCCCTTCGGCAGGCGCGGGCCCTCCTTCTGGTGCTGCTGCCACTGGGCGAACAGCGCCTCGACCTTCGCCGAGGTCTGCTTCCACTGGATCTGGCCGGGGTGCTGCGCGGCGAGCTTCTCGGCCTCGACGACGATCGACTCGCGGTGGGCGATCGCGTCGGCGAGCGCGGCCTTCTGCTCCTCCTGCTGCTCGGCGGTGAGCTCCTCCACGGCGCCGCCGAGGGCGCCGAGGCGGGTGCGGAGGGCCTCGAGGTCGCCGACGGCGTTCGCGCCGTCGAGCTGCTCGCGCAGGTGGTCGACCGCCTTCGCGACGTCGCCGGGGTTCGCGCCCGAGCGCACGCGCTGCTCGAGCAGCGCGACCTGGCCGGCGAGGTCGTCGAACTTGCGCACGAAGTAGGCGAGCGCCTCCTCGGGCGAGCCATCGGGGTACTGGCCGACCTGCCGTTCTTCGCCGCGATCGGTCACGTAGACGGTGCCGTCGGCCTCGACGCGGCCGTGCGGGTGCTGGGGGAGTTCGGACATGGCGTGTTCCTCGGGTTGCTCGTCGAGCGCTGGCTCGTCGGTCGGGCGAACGGACGCGCGGGTCCGTTCGCGGGCATCCCTACGATGCTAGGCCATTCCGGCACCCGCTCGTCGCCGCCGCCGCGCCGGGCGCGGCAGTGCGGGCGGGCCGCGGCTACTCGAGCCGGATCGTCGAGATCGTCACCGGCACCGCGGGCGCGCCGTCGCCGGGGCTCGGCGAGCCGGGCGCGACGCCGGCGTCGACGATCTGCGCGCGCAGCTCGTCGAGGCCGCTCGTCACCTCGCCGAGCACGGTGTAGCCGGGCGCCGGCAGGCGGGTCTCCTCGTAGACGATGAAGAACTGGCTGCCCATCGAGTCGGGGTCGGCGGCGCGGGCCATCGCGATGGTGCCGGCGGGGTAGACGTCGTCGGCCGGCACGTTCTCGAGCGGACCGAACCGGTAGCCGGGGCCGCCCGTGCCGGTGCCGGCGAGCACGATGAGGTTCGAGGCGGCCTGCGGCGCGGCGGCGCCGTCGATCTCGATCTCGAGCACGGGGCCGTCGGCGAACTCGATCGCGCCGAACCAGGTGCGGTCCTCGGCGACCATCGTCGGCGGCAGCGTGCGCTCGGGCTCGGGCTCGGTCTCGGCGGGCGACTCGAGCGGCTCGGTCGCGGCGGGCGGGGCGCCGGCGTCGGCCGCGTCGTCGCCGGGGCGGGTCGCGGCGAAGGCGAGCGAGGAGACGAGCCCGATCACCGCGGCGACGGCGAGCACGACGAGGCCGAGGCGGTTGTCGCGCGCGCGGCGGTCGATCTCGATGTCGTGGACCACCTGGCGCGCCTCGTGCTCGCGCTGCCGGCGGCGCTCCTCGCGCGCCTCCTTCGCCCCTCCGGTCACTTGCACCCTGCTTCCTCGGTCGCCCCCGAGGGGGCCGCTCGCACCGCGCGGTCGCGCGGATCCACGGCGGGCAGTCTACGTCGAGGCCGGCTGGCTAGCATCGTCGGGATGATGGATCAGCCCACGCTCGGCCGCGGGGCCGCGGCGCCGCTCGCGGCCCGGATGCGCCCGCGCACCCTCGACGAGGTCGTCGGCCAGCGCCACCTGCTGCGACCGGGCTCGCCGCTGCGCCGGCTCGCCGACGCCGACGGGGCCGACTCGGCGGGCACCTCGGTGATCCTCTGGGGCCCGCCCGGCACCGGCAAGACGACCATCGCGCAGGCGCTCGCGAACTCGGGCGGCCGCCGCTTCGTGCAGCTGTCGGCGATCTCGGCGGGTGTGAAGGACGTGCGCGCCGTCATGGACGAGGCGCTGCGCGAGCGCGACTTCCTCGGCGAGGGCACGGTGCTCTTCCTCGACGAGATCCACCGATTCACGAAGGCGCAGCAGGATGCGCTGCTGCCCGGCGTCGAGCAGGGCTGGGTGACGCTCGTCGCCGCGACCACCGAGAACCCCTCGTTCTCGGTGATCTCGCCGCTGCTGAGCCGGTCGCTCCTGCTCACCCTCCGGCCGCTCGACGACGATGACCTCGCCGAGGTGCTCGACCGGGCGACCGCCGCCGAGCACGGCCTCGGCGGCGACCTCGAGCTCGACGGGGCGGCGCGCGACGCGATCGTGCGGCTCGCCTCCGGCGACGCCCGCCGCGCGCTGACGACGCTCGAGGCGGCGGCCGCCGGCGCCCGCGCGGCCGAGCGCGAGCGCATCCTGCCCGACGACGTCGAGTCGGCGAGCGACCAGGCGCTCCTGCGCTACGACCGCGACGGCGACGAGCACTACGACGTGATCAGCGCGTTCATCAAGTCGGTGCGCGGCTCCGATCCGGATGCGGCGCTCCACTACCTCGCGCGGATGATCGTCGCGGGGGAGGACCCCCGCTTCATCGCGCGGCGGCTGATGATCCTCGCCGCCGAGGACATCGGCGTCGCCGACCCGCAGGGGCTCGTCGTCGCCCAGGCCGCGGCCGCGACGGTGCAGCTCATCGGCATGCCGGAGGGCCGCATCCCGCTCGCCGAGGCGACCGTCTACCTCGCGACGGCGCCGAAGTCGAACGCCGCCTACGTCGCGATCGACGCGGCGATCGCCGATGTGAAGGCCGGCGGCATCGGCCGGGTGCCCCCGCATCTGCGCGATGCGCACTACCCGGGCGCGAAGGCGCTCGGCCACGGCAGGGGCTACGAGTATCCGCACGACGCGCCGCTCGGCGTGGTGCGCCAGCAGTACCTGCCCGACGAGCTCGTCGGCCGCGAGTACTACCGGCCGCTGCCGCACGGCCACGAGCGCGAGATCGGCGAGCGGCTCGCGAAGCTGCGGCGGATCACGCGGGGGGAGTAGGGGTCGGTCGGACCCGTCGACGGGCTCAGGGGCCTTCGGCGGGGGCAGGGGCGCCGTGGTAGGGTGTTCAGGTTGTCTGCGGGCGAACGGCTGCCGCACGCGGACGGCATCTCGCGTTTGACGCCTCGGTTCCAGAAGGAGAGGCGGAGAAGCACCTTGTTCTGCGCGCTCGCGCGCGCCAACGCATATCGAAAGGAAACGACTTCATGTCGAAGAAGTCGCGGACCCGCTCGAAGGTCCGTCTGTCCCGCGCCCTCGGTGTCGCCCTGACCCCGAAGGCCGCCCGCCTCATGGAGAAGCGCCCCTACGCGCCCGGCCAGCACGGCCGCACCCGTCGCCGCACCGACAGCGACTACGCCGTGCGCCTGCGCGAGAAGCAGCGTCTGCGCGCCCAGTACGGCCTGCGCGAGAAGCAGCTCCGCATCACGTTCGAGGAGGCCCGCCGCCAGCCCGGTCTGACCGGTGAGAACCTCGTCGAGCTGCTCGAGATGCGCCTCGACTCGCTCGTGCTCCGCGCCGGCTTCGCCCGCACCACCGCGCAGGCCCGCCAGCTCGTCGTGCACCGCCACATCCTCGTCGACGGCAAGATCGTCGACCGCCCCTCGTTCCGCGTGAAGCCGGGCCAGCTCATCCACGTGA
>JAAYAS010000173.1 GCA_012719255.1 Microbacteriaceae bacterium
GCCGCCGCCGATCGCGCCCCGGGCGGCCGGCTCGGCATCGCCGGGATGCGGGAGCGCGCCGAGCGCATCGGCGGCGCCGTCGAGGTCGGAGCGTCGGCGGGCGGCACCGAGGTGCGCCTCGTGCTGCCGTTCGGCGGGCGGGCGCACGCCGACCCCGCGGCGGGCGGCGCCGGATGATCCGCATCGCGATCGCCGACGACCACGCGCTGTTCCGCGAGGGGCTCGTCGCCCTCCTCGCCCGCATCGGGGGAGCGCGGGTGGTCGGCGAGGCCGCCGACGGCGAGACCGCGCTCGCCCTCGTCGCCGCCGAGCGGCCGGATGCGCTGCTGCTCGACGTCGAGATGCCCGGCCCGGCGACGAGCGCGCTCCTGCCGCGGCTGCGGCGCGCGAGTCCGGCGACGGCGGTGCTCGTCGTCACGATGCACGGCGACCGGATGCTCGCCGAGCGGCTCCGCGAGGCGGGCGCCGCCGACGTCGTCGCGAAATCGGTGCCGACCGCCGAGCTCGTCGCCCGCATCCGCGCCGCGCTCGCGCGGCACCGGGCGGGCGCCGGCGACGCGCCCGCGCCGCCGGCCCGCGATCCGCTCACCGCGCGCGAGGCGGAGGTGCTCCACTGCGTCGCCCTCGGCGGCACGAACGCCGAGATCGCCGCCGCCCTCTCGCTCGCCCCCGGCACCGTGAAGCGGCACCTCGCGAACATCGGCCGCCGCCTCGGCACGGCGAACCGCCTCGAGCACGTCCGCGCCGCCCGCGCGCTCGGCCTGCTCGGCGACGCGCCCGGCGAGGCCTGAGCGCGCACCGCGGATCGCCGCGCATCGATGCGCTGGGCGCGGGCCCCGGGCGCGCCCGCTCGAGCGCCCGGCCCACGAACGCGTGCACAACGCCGGCGCTGTACGCCGTTCACCCGCACAGTGCGGCCCGCCCCCGCGCATCCGTAGCATCGTCGCCGACGGATGCCCGCGCGCGGGCGCCGGGTCAGCAACAGCACGAACGCAGACGGAGGGGAAACTTGACGGCACGCCAGCGCAACACCGGGATCATCGTGGCGGTGCTCACCGCCATCGCCTTCGCCGGCTCCGGGCCGTTCGTGAAACCCCTCCTGCTCGAGGGCTGGAGCGCCGGCGCCGCGGTCATCGTGCGGATGCTCGCCGCCGCGGTCGTCATCCTGCCGATCGCGATCTGGCACACCCGCGCCGACCTCGGCGTGTGGCTGCGGCGCTGGAAGTGGATCGTCGGCTACGGCATGATCGCGATGGCCGCGACGCAGCTGTTCTACTACACCGCGATCGGCCGCATGCCGGTGAGCATGGCGCTGCTGCTGCAGTACCTCGCGCCGGTGCTGCTGCTCATGGCCGCGTGGGTGCAGACCCGCCGCAAGCCCGCGAACGTCACGCTCGTCGGCGCGGTGCTCTCGGTGCTCGGCCTGCTGCTCGCCCTCGACCTCGGCTCGGCGACCGGCGGCCTCGACCCGATCGGCGTGCTCTTCGGCGCGCTGTCGGCGGTGTCGGTGTGCGGCTACTACCTCATCGCCGCGGCGATGCCCGACGACCTGCCGCCGACGGCGCTCATCGGCGGCGGCCTCGTCGTCGGCGCGGCGACGCTCGGCGCGCTCGGCGTCGTCGGCGCCGTGCCGCTCGCCGCGACCTGGGGCACCGTCGAGCTGTTCGGCACCACCGTGCCGTGGTGGGTGACGATGGGCATCGTCGTGCTCATCGGCACGCTCGGCGGCTACCTCGGCGGCGTGTTCGCCGCGCGCACGCTCGGCTCGCGGCTCGCGTCGTTCCTCGGCCTGCTCGAGGTGCTCGCGACGCTCGCCGTGTCGGCCGTGCTGCTCGGCGAGATCCCCACCTGGATGCAGGGCATCGGCGCCGCGCTCGTCATCGGCGGCGTGATCGCGGTGCGCCTCGCGCCCGACACCGTCACCGTCGACGCGCCCCTCGGCCCGGTCACCGCGCCGATCACGCTGCCGATCGACCCCGAGATGGCGCGCGAGCTTCGCGAGGCCGAGGGCGAGGACCTCCTCACCTCGGCGATCCCGGTTATCCGCGAGGCCGAGGCGCTCACCGGGTCGATGCCGATCGTCGGCGAGGGGCCGCGGGAGTAGCCCGCGCGGGCGATGCGCCGCGGCGCCGACCCGGGCATGCTGAGCCGATGGGGCATCCTGAGCGCATGACGCATCCCGAGCCCGTGCACGGCGCGGGCGGCGCCTCCGCCCCGCCGCGGCCCGCGCCGAGCCCGGGCCGCCGCCGCGCCGCCGGCATCCTCGGCGTCGTCGCGAGCGTCGGCGCGATCGCGGTCGGCGCGGTCTCGCTGCCGCTGCTGCTCGTGAACGGGTTCACCCCCGGCGGCGCCGCCATCGGCCTCGTGCTCCTCGCCCTGGTCGTCGGGGCCGCGGGCGCGCTGCCGGTGATCTGCTTCGTCATCGCCGGCGTGCTCGAGCGGCGCTGGCGCTGGCCGGTCGTCGGCATCTGCGCCGCCGGGGCCTGGGTCGCGCTCGCGCTCGCCGCCGGCTCGCAGCCCGTCGCCGATTGGCACTGGCAGCTCATGCGCCCCGACCTCGAGGCCGCCGAGGCGTCGGGGGAGTGCCCCGACAAGGCCGGGCTCATCGGGGTGCACGGCTGCGTCGACCTGCGCATCGCCGGCCGCGCCTACGACTTCGGCGGCGGCTTCTTCGGCGCCGAGCTCGTCGTGCATCTCGCCGACGACGAGCTCGCCGAGCTGCGGGCGGCGCCGCGGGGCATCGGCATCTTCGTGAACCACGAGCTCGGCGACGGCTGGTACCGGGTCTCCGAGGCCTGGTGACGCGCACCTCCACGGGCCGTCGTCGCGGCGGGGTGGCTCATGCCCGGAATCTCCCGCCGGTCGGTCGGGGTCGGTACGGGTGATGGCCGGAGGGCGTGCGGGGGACCGCTCCCTGAGAATCGACGGTCATTCATTTCTGACCGATCGTTCAGTGGCGCTAAGCTGGGGTTTTGGATGCGCACTGCTGCGATGGCCTTCGAGGCGTACCTGCGATGCCGCGCGCGGTCGGTCCGTCCTCAACCACTCATGCTCTCTATCTGAGCGAAGCAACGCGGCAGCATCGCCGCGGATGGGATGAAACGTGGATCTTTTCGAGTACCAGGCGCGCGACCTGTTCGAAGCGCACGGGGTTCCGGTGCTGAAGGGCATCGTCGCCGACACTCCTGAGGCCGTGAAGGCCGCCGCCGAGGAGCTCGGCGGCGTCACCGTCGTCAAGGCGCAGGTGAAGATCGGCGGCCGCGGCAAGGCCGGCGGCGTGAAGGTGGCGAAGAATCCCGAGGAGGCCTACGAGGCCGCGCAGAAGATCCTCGGCCTCGACATCAAGGGCCACGTCGTCGAGCGGGTCATGGTCGCCGAGGGCGCGAACATCGCCGAGGAGTACTACTTCTCGGTGCTGCTCGACCGCGCCAACCGCAACTACCTCGCCATGTGCTCGGTCGAGGGCGGCATGGAGATCGAGCAGCTCGCCGAGGAGCGCCCCGAGGCGCTCGCGATGGTCGCCGTCGACCCGATCGTCGGCATCACCGACGAGGTCGCCCGCGACATCGCGACGAAGGCCGGCTTCTCGGCCGAGCTCGTCGAGAAGGTCGCCCCCGTGCTCGTGAAGCTCTTCGAGGTCTACCGCGAGGAGGACGCCACGCTCGTCGAGGTCAACCCGCTCGTGCTCACCGGCGAGGGCGACATCATCGCGCTCGACGGCAAGGTCACCCTCGACGACAACGCCGAGTTCCGCCAGCCCGGCCACACCGCCCTCGCCGAGGTCGCCGGCACGCTCGACCCGCTCGAGCTCAAGGCGAAGGAGAACGACCTCAACTACGTGAAGCTCGACGGCTCGGTCGGCGTCATCGGCAACGGCGCGGGCCTCGTGATGAGCACCCTCGACGTCGTGGCC
>JAAYAS010000174.1 GCA_012719255.1 Microbacteriaceae bacterium
CGTGCGCCCCGCGAGCCGGTGCTCGAGCACCTCGGGCGCGTAGCGGCGACCGTCGCAGGCCTCGCAGGGCGTCTCGATGCTCGCCATCACGCCGAGGTCGGTGACGATGACGCCGGCGCCGTTGCAGACCGGGCAGGCGCCCTCGGAGTTCGCCGAGAACAGCGCGGGCTTCACGCCGTTCGCCTTCGCGAACGCCTTGCGGATGTGGTCGAACAGGCCCGTGCAGGTTGCGGTGCTCGAGCGGCGCGAGCCGCGGATCGCCGACTGGTCGATCGCGACGATGCCGTGCTCCTCGCCGGCGGCGAGCAGGTGGCCCTCGACGAGCGAGCTCTTGCCCGAGCCGGCGACGCCGGTGATCGCGGTGAGCACGCCGAGCGGCACGTCGACGTCGACGTCGCGGAGGTTGTTCGTGCCCGCCCCGCGCACGGCGATCGCCCCGGATGCGGTGCGCACCGCGTCCTTGCAGCGCGCGCGGTCGTCGAGGTGGCGGCCGGTGAGGGTGCCGCTCGCGCGCAGGCCCGCGAGGTCGCCCTCGTAGACGATCTCGCCGCCGTGCGCGCCGGCGCCGGGGCCGAGGTCGACGACGTGGTCGGCGATCGCGATGATCTCGGGCTTGTGCTCGACGACGAGCACGGTGTTGCCCTTGTCGCGCAGCCGCTCGAGGGTGGCGTCGAGGCGGCGGATGTCGTGCGGGTGCAGGCCGATCGACGGCTCGTCGAACACGTAGGTGACGTCGGTGAGCGCCGACGAGAGGTGGCGGATGAGCTTCGTGCGCTGCGCCTCGCCGCCCGACAGCGACCCCGCCGAGCGCTCGAGCGCGAGGTAGCCGAGGCCGATGCCGACGAACGCGTCGAGGGTCCGCTGCAGCGCGGCGACGAGCGGCGCGACGCCGGGCGCGTCGACGGTGCGGAGCCACTCGGCGAGCTCGCTGATCTGCATGCGGCTCGCATCGGCGATCGAGACGCCGTCGATGAGCGAGGAGCGGGCCCGCTCGTCGAGGCGAGTGCCGTCGCAGTCGGGGCAGGTGCCGAAGACGATGGCGCGCTCGACGAAGCGGCGGATGTGGGGCTGCAGCGAGTCGACGTCCTTCTGCAGGAACGACTTCTCGATCTGCGGGATGAGGCCGAGGTAGGTGAGGTTGACGCCGTCGACCTCGAGCTTCGTCGCCGCCTTGCGGAAGAGGTCGTCGCGCTCGCGCTTCGTGAACTCCGCGACGGGCTTGTCCATGTCGAACCAGCCGCTGCCCCGGAAGATGCGGCCGTACCAGCCGTCCATGCTGTAGCCGGGCACGAGGATCGCGCCGTCGTTGAGCGACTTCGCCGAGTCGACGATCGCGTCGAGGTCGTAGTCGCTCACCTGGCCGCGGCCCTCGCAGCGGGGGCACATGCCGCCGTGGATCTCGAAGCTGCGGCGCTCCTTCACCGTCTCGCCGCCCTTGCGCATCGTCACGGCGCCGGCGCCCGAGACGCTCGCGGTGTTGAACGAGAACGCCTGCGGCGAGCCGAGGTTCGGGGTGCCGAGGCGGCTGTAGAGGATGCGCAGCAGCGTGTACGCGTCGGTGGCGGTGCCGACGGTGGAGCGCGGGTTGCCGCCCATGCGCTCCTGGTCGACGATGATCGCCGTGGTGAGGCCCTCGAGCACGTCGACGTCGGGGCGCGGCCGGTTCGGCATGAACCCCTGCACGAACGCGCTGTACGTCTCGTTGATCAGCCGCTGCGACTCGGCGGCGATGGTCGCGAACACCAACGAGCTCTTGCCCGATCCCGACACGCCCGTGAACACCGTCAGCCGGCGTTTCGGGATGTCGACGTCGACCTCGGCCAGGTTGTTCTCGCGGGCGCCGCGGACTCGGATCAGGTCGTGGGTGTCGGCGACGTGCGCCCCCTTCGCGTCAGACATCGCACCGTGTCTACCGGAACGGTTCCGGTGTCGGCACCCACCGGAGCGGGGGTACCGTGGACGCCACCGCCAGTGAGGGGAGCACACGATGGCCATGGAGCGCAAGGCAACGACGACGCGCAAGCCGCCCGTTCCGTCGCCGAGCCACGACGAGATCGACGACTGGATGCGCCGGGCGATGCCCGACCTGCAACCGATCGTCGCCCGGCTCGACGAACTGATCCGGGAAACCCTGCCCGACCTGCAGTACGCCGTGAAGTGGAAGAAGGCCTACTACTGGGTCGAGGAGCAGGGCTGGGTGATCGAGCTCGTCGCCTACGACGTTTCCGTCAACATCGTGTTCCACGGCGGCGCCGACTTCGACACGCCCCCGCCGCTCGGCGACACGGGCCGTTCGCTGTACATCAAGCTCACCAGCGTCGACGAGGTCGAGCAGCCCCAGATGCGCGAGTGGATCGAGAACGCCGCACGGGTCCCCGGCTGGACGTGACCCCGCCATCGGCCGCGGCCGGTCGACACAGCGGCGTACGATCCTGCGCGTGACCGCTGAGGGCAGCATCGTCGAGCGACGCCTGCTGCGACTGGCCGACGAGCTCGCCGAGATCGGCCTCGTGCTCGACGGCCGCGAGCCGTGGCACCAGGTGGCGCTGGTAGAGGTCGACTACGCGCTCCGCCCGGCGGTGCACGAGCGGCGTGTGCCGAGCTACGGCGCGATCGTCGACCCGACCGCGCCGCCGGATGCGTGGGTCGGCGGCACGCAGCTCGCGATCGACCGC
>JAAYAS010000175.1 GCA_012719255.1 Microbacteriaceae bacterium
CCCTTCTTCCTGCCGCTGAGCCATTGCGAGGCGATGACGTTGCCGCCTTCGGACTCTCCGATGCGGCTGAACCGCAGTGCTGCGAAGTCCTCGTTCAGCGCCGCTTTCGAGTGACCGAGGAAGAGCGAGGCGATGTCGTGCTGCGGAACCGCACGACGGGCCCATGCCGAGATCCGGGTGAACAGGGCGTCGCTCGTCGACATCGTCGGCGCGCCGAAGAACACGCCTCCCGTGCCCAGACGTGCGGCGAGGTACTCCGCGGCGGTCAGTGCGGCTTCGGTCTTCCCCTCACCGGTCGGAGCCTCGACGATGAAGAGCGTGGGCTCGGTCGCCTCGGCGGCGAGTCCTGCGAGCGCCGCCTGCACCGGTCGCGGCTCGGCCTCGGCGGGCCAAGCGAATCGGTCGCGCATGTTCTCGCCGTGATCGTCGAGGGGGAGCGGTCGCCACGGGGGCGTGAGCGCGATGCTGTTCACGCCGAAGTCGGTTCGGGCGGCCTGCGCCGAGTCGGTGCCGAGAGGAAACGCCTCCTGATTCGAGGCGATCCAGTCGGCCATGATGACGAGGCCGGTCAGCAGCAACTGGGACTGCGTGCTGAGCGTCTTCTTCTTCCGAGCCGCGATCTTGTGCAGCACGGGTTCGGCGCACGTGCGCGTCGTCAGCAGCTGCAGCAGTTCGTCCCAGACATCGAACCACTCCGGCTGATAGTCGCCGAGCACGAATCCGGCGCTCTCGAGGAGTGCAGTGTCGGTCGTCGGAATGCCGTGGTGGGCGTCGGCGATGGCAGCAACTCGTGCGGCGCCCTGGCGCGTGTATTGGAAATGGTCGGCGAGCCATTCGGTGATGATGATTCCGCTTGCAGTGCCGTGCGGAATGCGATGCACATCCTCAACCGACTTGCGGAGCGGAACGCCGGCACCGCTGATGCGGGTCGAGTAGTGGGCGTATTCCGGGCGCCGGTCGAGTTGGCTCGCGAACCACTTCGACGCCTTGCCGATGTCGTGGGTTCCTGCGAGCCATTGGAGCAGTGCCTTGACCTCGTCGCGCTCGAGTCCGGTGTGCGAACTCAACGTGCGCTGCAACGACTCCGGTGCCCAGTCGTCCCAGAGCCTGCCCCCGACCTCGGCGGAGTCGATCATGTGCTGATGCAGTGGCATCCACGACTGGCCATCGCCCGACTTCGCCCACATGCTCCGCGCGGCATCGCTGAGCTCCGAGGACTTCCACGACTCCATGTCGGATCGCTCCTTTCGCAGGAGATCTCGTTCTTGCCTGAAGTGTGGCAGGAGCCTCCGACATGAAGGCTCTCAGCGGGCGCATCCGTACTGAGGGGGGCGTGTTGGGCGCGACGCCGGCGGAAGCCGAGAGCCGCCCTCCCCCGAGCCCTGGGCTCCGTGGAGGGCGGCCCTTCGACAGGCTCAGGGGCCCTGCGGCGCTACTCCGCCACAACCTCGCCGAACCGCGACGGCAGCGTCGCCCCGCGCACCGCGCGCAGCTCGCGCACGGGCACGGTGAACTGCCCCTGCACCTCGAGCACCGCATCCTCGCCGATGCCGTCGGTGACGCCGATGCGCAGCATCGGGAAGCCGCGGGCCTCGCACATGTAGGTGAAGCGCACGTCGTCCTCGCGGGGCACCGACACGAGCACGCGGCCCTGCGACTCCGAGAACAGCGCCGTGGTCGCATCCACGCCGTCGCGCGAGAGGATATCGTCGAGCACCACGCGGGCGCCGATGCCGAAGCGCGCGCACGACTCGGCGAGCGCGAGCGCGAGGCCGCCCTCCGAGAGGTCGGCCGCCGAGCCGAGCAGGCCCTCCTTCGAGGCGCCCTGCAGCAGCGAGGCGAGCTGCATCTCCACGTCGAAGTCGACCGCCGGCGGCATGCCGCCGAGGTGGTCGTGCACGACGTCGGCCCACATCGAGCCCGAGAGCTCCTCGCGGGTCGTGCCGAGCAGGTACAGGTTGTGGCCCTCGTCCTGCCAGCCGCCGGGCACGCGCAGGTCGACGTCGTCCATCTTGCCGAGCACGACGATCGTCGGCGTCGGGTGGATGGGGGTCTCGCCGGTCTGGTTGTAGAGCGACACGTTGCCGCCGGTCACCGGAATCGACAGCTCGAGGCACGCATCCGCGAGGCCCTCGACGGCCTCGGCGAACTGCCACATCACCTCGGGGTTCTCGGGCGAGCCGAAGTTCAGGCAGTCCGACACCGCCATCGGCACCGCGCCCACCGTCGCGACGTTGCGGTACGACTCGGCGAGCGCGAGCCGCGCACCGGTGCGCGGGTCGAGGTACGAGTACCGGCCGTTCGCATCCATCGACAGCGCCACGCCCATGCGGGTCGCCTCGTCGACGCGGATCACGCCGGCGTGCTCGGGCGCCGCGAACGCGGTGTTGCCGAGCACGTAGCGGTCGTACTGGCTCGTGATCCACTCGGGGTCGGCGGCGTTCGGCGAGCCGAGCATCGCGATGAACTGCTCGCGCAGCTCGTCGCCCGACGCGGCGCGCGGCAGCGCCTCGGCGCGGTCGGCCTGCACCGCATCCAGCCACTCGGGCCGGTGCTTCGGGCGGTCGTAGACGGGGCTGTCGACCGCGACGGTCTTCGGGTCGACGTCGACGATGCGCTCGCCGCGCCAGTCGATCGTGAGCCGGCCGGTGTCGTTCACCTCGCCGAGCACGCTCGACTCGACCTCCCACTTGCCGCAGATCTCGAGGAACTTGTCGAGCTGCTCGGGCCGCACGATCGCCATCATGCGCTCCTGCGACTCCGACATGAGGATCTCCTCGGCGGTGAGGGTCGGGTCGCGCAGCAGCACGTCGTCGAGGGTGATGTGCATGCCGCCGTCGCCGGCGGCCGCGAGCTCGCTCGTCGCGCACGAGATGCCGGCGGCGCCGAGGTCCTGGATGCCCTCGACGACCTCGTGCTCGAACAGCTCGAGGCAGCACTCGATGAGCACCTTCTCGGCGAACGGGTCGCCCACCTGCACGGCGGGCCGCTTCGAGGGGCCCTCCTCCTCGAACGAGGCCGACGAGAGCACCGAGGCGCCGCCGATGCCGTCGCCGCCGGTGCGGGCGCCGAACAGCACCACCTTGTTGCCGGCGCCGCGCGCGTTCGCGAGGTGCAGGTCGTCGTGCTTGAGCACGCCCACCGCGAGCGCGTTCACGAGCGGGTTGCCCTGGTACACCGGGTCGAACCACGTCTCGCCGCCGATGTTCGGCAGGCCCAGGCAGTTGCCGTAGAACGAGATGCCGCCGACGACGCCGTGGATCACGCGCGAGGTGTCGGGGTGGTCGATCTGACCGAAGCGCAGGCCGTCCATGACGGCGACCGGCCGCGCGCCCATCGAGATGATGTCGCGGACGATGCCGCCGACGCCGGTCGCGGCGCCCTGGAACGGCTCGA
>JAAYAS010000176.1 GCA_012719255.1 Microbacteriaceae bacterium
CGAGATCTACGACTACCTCCGCCTGCTCTGGGCCCGCATCGGCGTGCCGCACTGCCACGTCTGCGGCGAGGTCATCGAGTCGTCGACCGTGCAGCAGATCGCCGACCGCCTGATGGCGCTGCCCACCGGCACCCGCTACCAGCTGCTCGCGCCGGTCGTGCAGCAGAAGAAGGGCGAGTTCGTCGACCTGCTCTCGTCGCTCTCGCAGCAGGGCTTCGCCCGCGCCCTCGTCGACGGCGAGCGCGTGCAGCTGTCGAGCCCGCCGAAGCTGAAGAAGTCGTACAAGCACGACATCTCGGTGATCGTCGACCGGCTCGTCGCGAACGACGACCTGCTCGGCCGCCTCACCGACTCGCTCGAGACCGCGCTGCGGCTCGCCGAGGGCCGGGTCGCCGTCGACTTCGTCGACCGCGACGCCGACGACCCCGAGCGCACCGCCACCTTCTCGGAATCGCTCTCGTGCCCGAACGAGCACCCCATCGCGCTCAGCGAGATCGAGCCGCGCACCTTCTCGTTCAACGCGCCGTTCGGCGCCTGCCCCACCTGCGACGGCCTCGGCACGCGGATGTCGGTCGACGAGGACCTCCTCATCGGCGACGAGGACGCCTCGATCGCCGAGGGCGCGATCCGCCCCTGGTCGTCGCAGGGCAAGTCGCTCTACCAGTACTACGAGCGGCTGCTCGCCGGTCTCGCCGACGACCTCGGCTTCAGCCTCGACACCCCCTGGCGCAAGCTGCCGAAGGACGTGCAGCAGGCGCTCATGCACGGCAAGGACTACAAGGTCCGCGTGCGCTACCGCAACCGCTACGGCCGGCAGATGACCTACTCGTCGGGATTCGAGGGCGTCGTGCCCTACATCGAGCGGCAGTACTCCGAGGCCGACACCGACTCGAAGCGCGACCGCTGGGCCGAGTACCTCCGCGAGGTGCCCTGCGCGAGCTGCGACGGCGCGCGCCTGCGCCCCGAGGTGCTCGCGGTCACCGTCGCCGGCAAGTCGATCGCCGACGCCACCTTCATGCCGCTCGACGAGTGCCTCGACTTCTTCGAGACCCTCGACCTCACGCCCCGCGAGGCGAAGGTCGGCGCGCAGGTGCTCCGCGAGCTGCGCTCGCGCCTGCGCTTCCTCACCGAGGTCGGGCTCAGCTACCTCGACCTCGCCCGCTCGGCCGGCACCCTGTCCGGCGGCGAGGCCCAGCGCATCCGGCTCGCCACCCAGATCGGCGCCGGCCTCACGGGCGTGCTCTACGTGCTCGACGAGCCCTCGATCGGCCTCCACCAGCGCGACAACCGACGGCTCATCGACACCCTCGTGAAGCTCCGCGACCTCGGCAACACGCTCATCGTCGTCGAGCACGACGAGGACACCATCCGCACCGCCGACTGGCTCGTCGACATCGGCCCCGGCGCCGGCGAGTACGGCGGCGAGGTCGTGCACTCGGGCGGCTACGAGGAGCTGCTCGCGAACGAGCGCTCGATCACCGGCGACTACCTCGCCGGCCGGCGCAGCATCCCCGTGCCCGCGACGCGTCGGAGGATCGACCGCAAGCGCCGGCTCACCGTCGTCGGCGCCCGCGAGAACAACCTCCGCAACGTCACCGTCGACTTCCCGCTCGGCGTGCTCTGCGCGGTCACCGGCATCTCGGGATCGGGCAAGTCGTCGCTCGTCAACGACGTGCTCGAGCGCGTGCTCGCGAACCGCCTCAACGGCGCCCGCGGCGTGCCCGGCAAGCACACCCGGGTCACCGGCCTCGAGCACCTCGACAAGGTCGTGCACGTCGACCAGGCGCCCATCGGCCGCACCCCGCGCTCGAACCCGGCGACCTACACGGGCGTGTTCGACCGCATCCGCAGCCTCTTCGCCGACACCCCCGAGGCGAAGGCCCGCGGCTACCAGCCCGGCCGGTTCAGCTTCAACGTCAAGGGCGGGCGCTGCGAGGCCTGCTCGGGTGACGGCACGATCAAGATCGAGATGAACTTCCTGCCCGACGTCTACGTGCCCTGCGAGGTCTGCCACGGCGCGCGTTACAACCGCGAGACGCTCGAGGTGCGCTACAAGGGCAAGACCATTGCCGAGGTGCTCGACATGCCCA
>JAAYAS010000177.1 GCA_012719255.1 Microbacteriaceae bacterium
CAGATCGCCGAGCACGGCGGCGGCACCGTCGCAGTGATCAAGTCGACGATCCCCGTGGGCTTCACCGCGCGCATGCAGCAGCGCCACCCCGACCTCACGATCCTCTTCAGCCCCGAGTTCCTCCGCGAGGGCAAGGCGCTCTACGACAACCTGCACCCGAGCCGCATCATCGTCGCCGGCGACGAGGCGCCCGCGCGCGAGTTCGCCGAGGTGCTCGCCGCCGAGTCGCTCGACGCGGGCACCCCGGTGCTCGTCACGGGCACCGACGAGGCCGAGGCGATCAAGCTGTTCTCGAACACCTACCTCGCGATGCGGGTGGCGTTCGTCAACGAGCTCGACACGTTCGCGGTGAGCCGCGGCCTCGACGCCCGGCAGATCATCGACGGCATGGGCCTCGACCCGCGCATCGGCACGCACTACAACAACCCGAGCTTCGGCTACGGCGGCTACTGCCTGCCGAAGGACTCGAAGCAGCTGCTCGCGACCTACGAGGGCATCACGCAGTCGCTGATGACCGCGATCGTCGAGTCGAACGAGAAGCGGATGCAGTTCATCGCCGACGAGATCCTCGCGCGCAGGCCGAGGACCGTGGGCGTGCACCGACTCGCGATGAAGTCGGGCTCCGACAACTTCCGCTCGTCGTCGGTGCAGGGCGTCATGGAGCGCATCGCCGCCGCAGGCACCGAGGTGATCGTGCACGAGCCGCAGCTCGACAGCGACCGGATCGACGCGTACGAGGTCGACAACGACTTCGAGCGCTTCCTCGAGCGCTCGGACGTGATCATCGCGAACCGCGCCGACGCCGAGCTGGATGCGGTGGCCGACAAGGTCTACAGCCGCGACATCTTCGGCCGCGACTGAGACGGGCCCGGCGGACGGGGCGGGTTCGTCGTCGCGACCGCGGATGGGCGACAATGGCAGGGATTCCGCGCGCGACGCGCGGCCGCCGCGCCCGCCGGCGCCCGAACGAGGAGCATGATGACCGACGAGATCCGCACCGACCTGACCGCCGACGACTTCGCCGCCGAGGTGTCGGAGCAGAAGCAGGTGCGGCTCGACAAGCGCTCCCGCATGCTCGAGGAGGGCGTCGCCCCGTATCCGCTCGCGGTGCCGGTCACCACGACCATCGCCGAGGTCGTCGCCGGCCACCAGGGCCTCGAGCCCGACACGTCGACCGGCGACATCGTCGGCGTCGCCGGCCGCATCGTGCACCTGCGCAACACCGGCAAGCTCTGCTTCGCGGCCCTGCAGGCCGGCGACGGCAGCCGCATCCAGGCGATGGTCTCGCTCGCGAACGTGGGCGAGGAGCGGCTCGCGGCGTGGAAGGAGTTCGTCGACCTCGGCGATCAGGTGTTCGTGCACGGCGAGGTGATCACCTCGCGCCGCGGCGAGCTGTCGATCATGGCCGACGACTGGCGGATGGCGTCGAAGGCGCTGCGCCCGCTGCCGAACCTCCACAGCGAGCTCAACGAGGAGACGCGCGTGCGGCAGCGCTACCTCGACCTCATCACCCGGCCCCTCGCCCGCGAGATGGTGCGCACCCGCGCGACGGCGAACGCCTCGCTGCGCGCGACGTTCGCGAAGCACGGCTTCCTCGAGGTCGAGACGCCGATGCTGCAGACCATGCACGGCGGGGCCGCGGCCCGGCCGTTCACGACGCACTCGAACGCGTTCGACACCGAGCTGTTCCTCCGCATCGCGCCCGAGCTGTACCTCAAGCGGGCGCTCGTGGGCGGGCTCGAGCGGGTCTTCGAGATCAACCGCAACTTCCGCAACGAGGGCGCCGACTCGACGCACTCGCCCGAGTTCGCGATGCTCGAGGCCTACCAGGCCTACGGCGACTACGAGTCGATCGCCGACCTCACGCAGGAGCTCGTGCAGAACGCCGCCGCCGCCGTCTCGAAGGACGGCTCGCACGTGGTGACCTGGCACGACGGCACCGAGTTCGACCTCGGCGGCGAGTGGCCGCGCATCTCGATGTACGAGTCGCTCAGCGAGAAGGCGGGCACGACGATCACGCCCGAGACCCCGCTCGACGAGCTGCAGGCGCTCGCCGACCGCGAGGGCGTCGAGGTGCACCTGCCCACCCACGGCAAGCTCGTCGAGGAGCTCTGGGAGCACTTCGTGAAGGGCGAACTCGACAAGCCGGTGTTCGTCATCGACTTCCCGGTCGACACCTCGCCGCTCACCGCCGCGCACCGCTCGAAGCCCGGCGTCGTCGAGAAGTGGGACCTCTACGTGCGCGGCTTCGAGCTCGCCACCGGCTACTCGGAGCTCATCGACCCGGTCGACCAGCGCGAGCGCTTCGTCGAGCAGGCCCGCGAGGGCGCCCGCGGCGACGTCGAGGCGATGCAGGTGGATGAGGAGTTCCTCGCCGCGCTCGAGCACGGCATGCCGCCGGCCGGCGGCATGGGCATGGGCATCGACCGCCTGCTCATGGCGCTCACCGGCCTCGGCATCCGCGAGACGGTGCTGTTCCCGCTGGTGAAGTAGCCCGACCCGCCCGACCCCGAGGAGCCGCGATGACCGACGACCTGCTCGCCGAGCTCGACGACGACGCGCCCGTGCGCGAGCGGCCCCGCCGCCGGAAGCGCCGGGCCGGTCGCATCTGGCTCGGCGTGCTCGGCGGGCTGCTCGCGCTCGTGCTCGTCGTGCTCGCCGGCATCTGGTTCGTGCTGCAGGGCAAGCTGCAGCAGATCGAGCGCATCGAGAACCCGTTCCCCGACGAGGCCGGCCGGCCCGAGCAGGCGGTCGTCGACGGCGAGCCGGCGATCAACTTCCTGCTCGTCGGCACCGACTCGCGCGACGAGGCCGCCGGCGACTCGCTGCTCGAGGCGCTCGGCGACCGCTCCGACACGATCATGGTCGTGCACATCCCCGGCGACCGCTCGGGCGTGCAGGTGATGTCGATCATGCGCGACAGCTGGGTCGACATCCCCGGTCACGGCACGAACAAGATCAACGCCGCGCTCTCGTACGGCGGCATGCCGCTGCTCGTGCAGACCGTCGAGCAGCTGCTCGACACCCGCATCGACCACGTCGGCGTGCTCGGCTTCGACGGCTTCATGGGCATCACCGAGGCGCTCGGCGGGGTGACCGTGCACAACCCGACCGCGTTCTCGAGCGGCGACTACGACTACCCGGTCGGCGAGATCCACCTGCAGGGCGAGGAGGCGCTCGTCTACGTGCGCTCGCGCTACCCCTTCAGCGACGGCGACTACACGCGCGTCGCGAACCAGCAGCGGTTCCTCTCGGCGGTGCTCGGCGGCACGCTGAACCGCGGCACCCTCACCGACCCCGGCAAGCTGCTCGCGCTCACCGACGCGGTGACGAACCACCTCGCCACCGACGAGGGCGTCGACCAGGGCTTCATCCTCGGGCTCGCGCCCGAGCTCGCGGGCCTGCGCTCGAGCGACGTCACGACGTTCACGATGCCGACCTTCGGCACCGGGATGGAGGGCGACCAGTCGGTCGTCTACGTCGACACCGATCGGCTGCCGGCGCTGCGACAGGCGTTCGACGACGACACGCTCGCGGAGTTCGCGGCGGGGGCGTGACCGGCTCCCCCGAGGGCTGAGCCGGTCGAAGCTCCGGGGCGGGCCCTTCGACGGGCCCAGACTCCCGAGCGGTTCAGGCTCCGAGGGTGAGGCGGCGGTTGTCGATGAGGCGGGTGGTGCCGATGCGCGCGGCGACGAGCGCGAGCGCCTCGCCGGCGAACGACTCGTCGACCGCCATGAACGTGGCCGGGTCGACGATCGCGACGTAGTCGACCGCCGCGCCCACCGCATCCAGTTCGGCGCGCGCGGCGGCGAGCGCCGCATCCCGCCCCGCGCCGCCCGCCTCGGCGGCCGCCGCGAGCGCGCCCGACAGCGCCAGGGCGGCCCGCCGCTCCGCCTCGCCGAGATAGCGGTTGCGGCTC
>JAAYAS010000178.1 GCA_012719255.1 Microbacteriaceae bacterium
ACTTTTAATCCTTGGGTCGCGGGTTCGAGCCCCGCTGGGCCCACCACCGGCGCGCTCTGACCGTTCACGCATCCCCCTGGGCCACAATGCGGGCATCGACCCGAACGGAGGCCCGCCGTGACCGACGACGATCGCACCCTCGCCGACCTC
The DNA here is from genome assembly GCA_012719255.1 of Microbacteriaceae bacterium. Taxonomy (GTDB): domain Bacteria; phylum Actinomycetota; class Actinomycetes; order Actinomycetales; family Microbacteriaceae; genus Gulosibacter. Next base: position 151 of record JAAYAS010000178.1, read on the forward strand.
GACCCCGACGCGCTCGGCCTCGACTCGAGCGAATGGGTGAACTCCGACCCCATCGACGTCGCCGAGCTGCGCGGCCGCGTCGTCGTGGTCGAGACCTTCCAGATGCTCTGCCCGGGCTGCGTGCAGCACGGACTGCCGCTCGCGAGCCGCATCCACCGCTCGCTCGGCGACCAGGGCGTCGTCGTCATCGGCCTGCACACCGTGTTCGAGCACCACGACGTGATGGGGCCGGATGCGCTGCGCGCGTTCGTGCACGAGTACCGGCTCCCCTTCCCGGTCGCGATCGACCGCCCGGTGCCCGGTCGCGCGATCCCCTCGACGATGGACCGCTACCGGTTGCAGGGCACGCCGTCGACGATCGTCGCCGACCGTGCCGGCCGCATCCGCAGCGTCTCGTTCGGGCAGGTCGACGAGCTGAAGCTCGGCGCCCTCCTCGGGCGGCTGCTCGCCGAGCCGGCGCCAGCCGACGCGCCCGGGCCCGCCGACGGGGCCGAGGGGTAGGCGGCGCCGTGGACGCCGACGACCGCCGCCGCCTCGAGCGGGTGCGCGCCGCCTTCGCGGCGGTGCCCCGCGCCGGGTTCCTCCCCTTCGCGCGCCGCGACGAGGCCGGCCACGACTGGCCCGTGCCGATCGGCCACGGGCAGACGAACTCGCAGCCGACCACCGTCGCGAACATGCTCGCGCTGCTCGACGTGCCGGCGGGCGCGCGCGTGCTCGACGTCGGCGCCGGCAGCGGCTGGACCACCGCCCTGCTCGCCCGGCTCGCCGGCCCCGAGGGCCGGGTGCTCGGCCTCGAGATCGTGCCCGAGCTGCGCGACTTCGGCGCCGGCAACCTCGCGCTCGCGACGGCGGCGACCGCGCGCTCCGACGACTTCGCGCCGGCCGAGATCCGGCTCGCCGAGCCCGAGGTGCTCGGCGCCCCCGACGAGGGGCCGTTCGACCGCATCCTCGTCTCGGCCGAGCCGCGCGAGCTGCCCGAGTCGCTCGTCGCCCAGCTCGCCCCCGACGGCGTGCTCGTCATCCCCGTCGCGGGCGTGATGACGCGGGTCGTGCGCCACGGCGGCGACGACCTCGACATCACCGAGCACGGCGAGTACCGCTTCGTGCCGCTGCTCTGAGGTCACGGCTACACTCGGCCCATGACCGACCACGACCCGCTCGCCGGCCATGCGTACACCGCCGACAAGGCGAAGCTGCTCGCGCGGCTGAAGCGCATCGAGGGGCAGACGCGCGGAATCCACCGCATGGTCGACGAGGAGCAGTACTGCATCGACGTGCTCACGCAGATCAGCGCGGCGGTGTCGGCGCTCGAGAGCGTCGCGCTGCAGCTGCTCGACGAGCACCTGCGGCACTGCGTCGTCGACGCCGCCCGGCGCGGCGGCGACGAGGCCGAGGAGAAGCTCGACGAGGTGTCGCGGGCGATCGCCCGCTTCGCGAAGTCGTAGCCGGTCAGGCGCCGAGCGCGAGCATCAGCGCGAGCGCCCACATGATCAGCGCGATCGCGCCGTCGAGCACCCGCCACGCGACCGGCCGGGCGAACAGCGGTCGCAGGAAGCGCGCGCCGAGCCCGAGGGCCGTGAACCAGACGAGGCTCGCCGACGCCGCGCCCGCGCCGAACCACCAGCGCCGGTCCTCGTAGCTCGTCGCCACCGAGCCCATGAGCAGCACCGTGTCGAGGTAGACGTGCGGGTTGAGCCAGGTGATCGCGCCGATCGCGAGCATCGTGGCGCCGAGCGGCGCCGCCGCTCCCCCGGTCTCGGCGCGCAGCGACTGCGGCCGCGCAGCGCGGCGCAGGGCGACGACGCCGTAGCCGACGAGGAACGCGATGCCGCCCCAGCGGATCGCCGCCATCAGCCACGGTGCCGCCTCGAGCAGCGCGCCGAGGCCGAGGATGCCGATGGCGATGAGCACCGCGTCGGAGAGCGCGCAGAACAGCAGCACCGGCACGACGTGCTCGCGGCGCAGGCCCTGGCGCAGCACGAACGCGTTCTGGGCGCCGATGGCGACGATCAGCGAGAGGCTGAAGCCGAAGCCGGCGAGCGCGGCGGCGGCCGCGGGCGGGGCGGGGTCGAGGAGCACGTGAGGGAGCGTATTCCGGCGCGCGGATGAAGTCGAGATCAGGTTGCTGGCCTATCCTGAATCCCGCTCATGGAACTCGATCTCGCCCGGCTCCGCGCCCTCGCCGCCGCCGTCGACCACGGCTCGTTCGAGGCGGCCGCGGTGCGGCTGCACGTGACCCCCTCGGCGATCAGCCAGCGCATCCGCGCGCTCGAGCGGCAGGCGGGGCGGGTGCTGCTCGTCCGCGCCCGGCCGATCGTCGCCACCGAGGCCGGGTCGACGCTGCTGCGGGTCGCCCGGCAGATCGACGCGCTCGCCGCCGACGCCGGTCGCGCGCTCGATGCCGACGGCGCCGTGCTGCCGATCGCGGTGAACGCCGATTCGCTCGCCACCTGGGTGCTGCCGGCGCTCGCGCCGCTCGCCGAGGGCATCGCGTTCGAGTTCCACCGCGGCGATCAGTCGCGCACGCTCGAGCTGCTGCGCGACGGCACCGTGCTCGCGGCGATCTCGTCGGAGCCCGAGACCGTGCAGGGCTGCCGGATGCGGCGGCTCGGCGACATGCGCTACCTGCCGTGCGCCTCGCCCGCCTTCGTCGAGCGCTGGTTCGCCGACGGCATCGCCGCCGGGCTCGCCTCGGCGCCGATGCTCGTGTTCGACGAGCACGACGGGCTGCAGCGGCGACTGCTCGACGAGCTCGCGCCGGGGTCCGCGCCGCCGCGCCACCGGGTGCCGGGCTCGGCCGACTTCGTGCTCGCCGCCGAGCTCGGCTTCGGCTGGGGCATGGTGCCCGAGGCCCAGCGCACCGAGCGGCTCGTGCCGATCGTCGAGGGCGCCGGCATCGACGTGCCGCTGCACTGGCACGCCTGGTCGCTCGGCACCCCGGCGCTCGAGCGGGCCGAGGCCGCGCTCGTCGCGGCGACGCCGCGGGCGGGCGGCTGAGGCGCGGCTACCAGCCGCGCGCGGCGAGCCAGGGCAGCGGGTCGACGGCGACGCCGTCGATGCGCACCTCGAAGTGGAGGTGGCAGCCCGTGGAGGTACCGGTCGTGCCGGCGAGGGCGATCGCCTGGCCGGCGACGACCCGCTCGCCGACGGCGACGCCGAGGCCGCCGTCCATGATGTGCGAGTAGGCGACGACGGTGCCGTCGTCGAGGCGGATCTCGATGTGGTTGCCGAAGCCGCCGAAGGCGCCCGAGTAGATGACGGTGCCCGCCGCCACCGCGTAGAGCGGGGCGCCGCAGGTGCCGCCGGCGACGGTGAAGTCGGTGCCGGTGTGCATGCGGGTGCCGCCGTGGACCGGGTGGATGCGGTAGCCGAAGTGGCTCGTCACGCTCGGCGCGGTCATCGGGGCGGCGTAGCCGAGGTCGTTGACGGTGCCGGGCGCGGCGCTGCGCAGCGAGGTGCGGGCGGCGGTGAGGTCGGCGAGCGCCGTCGAGTCGGGGGCGTCGATGCCGAGCTCGGCGAGCAGCAGCACGAGCTCGCCGCGGTGCTGCTCGGCGAGGTCGATCTGCAGCTCGAGGCTCTCCTGCGCGGCGACCGCGGCGTCGCGCTCGCGCTCGGCCTCGCTCGCGAGCGTCGCCGCCTCCTCGGCGGCGGCCTCGGCGTCGATCGTGAGCCGCTCGATCTCGACGGCGACGACGCGCGCCGCCTCGCCCGAGCGCGCCTCGTCGCTCGAGAGGCCCGAGAGCAGGCCGTACTGGTAGAGGAGGTCGTCGTCGCCCTGCGCGTCGAGCAGCACGGCGAGCTCGGGCGGCATGACGTAGCTGCCCGAGCGCATCCGCTGCACCATGAGCGCCACGGTCGTCTCGCTGAGCGCGACGTCGTCGCGGAGCGCGTCGGCCTGCTGCTCGAGGTCGTCGACGACGGCCTGCGCCTCGTCGGACTTCTCGCGGGCGCGGTCGTAGGCGGCGCCCGCGTCGTCGCTGCGCTGCTTCGCGCGGCGCAGCGCCTCGTCGATGGTCGCGAGCTGCGATTGCGCGAGATCGGCGAGCTCGCCGCTCGCACCGGGGTCGCCGACGACGGCGTCGAGGTGCGAGCGGTCGACGAAGTCGACGTCGCCGAGGTCGATCGGCGGCTCGGCCGGGCCGGGGGCGGGCGTCGGCTCGCCGGTGCCCGGGGCGGTCTCGCCCGGGCCCTCGGTCGGCGGCGCGCTCGGGTCGGGCGCGGGGCCCGCGGGATCGGTCGGATCGACCGGCGCGGGATCGGTCGGGTCGGGATCGACCGGCGCGGGATCGGTCGGGTCGGGATCGACCGGCGCGGGATCGCTCGGGTCGGGATCGACCGGCGCGGGATCGGTCGGGTCGGGATCGACCGGCGCCGGGTCGACCGGCTCGGCGGGCGGCTCGACGGTCGACTCGTCGACGGCGGCGGGCCGGGGCAGCGCGGCGACGGGGACGGCGCCGACGGCGAGGCCGGCGCCCCCGGCGAGCACGAGCGCGACGAACCAGGCCACCGGGGTGCGCAACCGCCGCGCCGCCGGGGACCAGGTGCGAGCCGTCTGCATCCAGCTGCCTCCGATTCATCGAACCGACCGGTGCGCCGTACCGGCGCCCGAGCCGTACTCCGCTATTCTCCCCCGCCCGGGTGAACAACGGAAGAGCACGAGGCGAACGCGCGGCGCAGTGGGCTCCGGGCCGCATCCGATACTCTGCGAACGACGTCGACGTCCGACGCCCGGCCGTCACGGCCGCCGCCGACCCATCGGGAGGGCGAGATGCCCAGTGATCGCCGCGAGGACGAGCTCGGTGCCCGCACCGGCGAGGTGCCCGTGCTCTCGGGGTTCCAGGCCGGCCCGAGCTCGGCGCGCGGCACCGAGGTGCCCCGCCACCTCGTGCCCGCCGGTCCCGGCGACTCGTGGGCCTACGCGCCCGACGGTTCGCGCATGTGGGGCCGCTACGGCGCCGCCGGCCTCGTCGCCCACGACCCCGACCGCGGCATCCTGCTGCAGCTGCGCGCCGCGTGGAGCCACTTCGGCGGCACCTGGGGCATCCCCGGCGGTGCCCTCGACGTCGGCGAGACGCCGTACGCCGCCGCGGTGCGCGAGGCGCACGAGGAGGCCGACGTGCCGCTCGACGCGGTCGACCCCGCCTTCGCCCTCGTGCTCGACCTCGGCTACTGGCGGTACACGACGCTGATCGCCGAGACGGTGCGCGGCTTCCAGGCCCGCATCACCGACGAGGAGTCGGCCGGGCTCGCCTGGGTGGTGCCGCGCGAGCTCGACCGGCTGCGGCTCCATCCCGGCTTCGCCGCGAGCGCGCCCCGGGTGCGGGGGCTCCTCGGCCGCCGCCCGGTCGTCGTGGTCGACGCCGCGAACGTCGTCGGCGCGCGCCCCGACGGCTGGTGGCGCGACCGCGCCGCCGCCGCCTCGCGGCTCGTCGACGAGCTCGCACCGCTCGCCGAGCGCGGCCTGCCCGGCGCCGCGCTCGACCTCGACGTCGACCGCGCCTGGCCGACCGTGGTCGTCGTGCTCGAGGGCGCGGCGACCGGCGCCGCGGCGCTCGAGCGCGGCACGCATCCCCGGCTGCGGCTCGCGATCGCCGACGGCTCGGGCGACGACCGCATCGTCGAGGAGGTCGAGCGCCGCCGTCGGCCCGACCCGGTGCGCGGCCGCGGCGCCGAGGCCGAACCGCGCCCCGTGCTCGTCGTCACCGCCGACCGCGGGCTGCGCGAGCGCGTCGCCGCGCTCGGCGCCGCGACGATCGGCCCGACCCGATTGCGCGAGCTGCTCGCCGAGGAGGACGCATGACCGGCCGCCCGAACCCCTTCGTCGACCTCGCCCCGCTGCCGATCATCGGCGCGCCGATGGCGAACGTCGGCGGCGGCCTCCTCGCCGCCGCGATCTCGCGCGCCGGCGGGCTCGGCTTCGCCGGCTTCGGCGGTGCCGACGGCCCGGATGCGGTGGCGCGCGAGTTCGATCTCGCGGCGGGCGCGCCGATCGGCGCCGGCTTCATGGCCTGGGCGCTCGACCGCGACGACGCCCCGCTGCGCGCCGCGCTCGAACGGCGGCCCGCGGTCGTGTCGATCACCTTCGGCGCGCTCGACCGGCACGTCGCGCTCGTGCGCGAGGCGGGCATCCCCGTCGTGACCCAGGTCGGCGACCTCGACGACCTCGCCGCCGCCGAGCGCGCCGGCGTCGACGGCGTCGTCGCGCGCGGCGGCGAGGGCGGCGGGCACGGCCGCGACTCGATCGCGATGCTGCCGCTGCTGCAGGCCGTGCTCGAGCGCACCGCGCTGCCGGTGGCCGCCGCCGGCGGCATCGCGACCCGGCGCGGCGTCGCCGCGGTGCTCGCCGCCGGCGCGAGCGCGGCCTGGATCGGCACCCGCTTCGCCGCCGCGGTCGAGTCGCGCTCGAGCGACCGCAACCGCGCGCTGCTCGTCGCCGCCGGCCCCGGCGACACCGTCCACTCGCGCGTCCACGACATCGCGAAGCAGGATGCGTGGCCGGTCGAGTTCGGCGGACGGGCGCTGCGCGAGCCGCTCCACGACGAGTGGCTCGGCCGCGAGGACGAGCTCGCGGCGATCGCCCCCATCCCCTGCTCGCCGGTGTACGCGGGGCAGGGGGTCGGCGCGATCCGGGCCGTCGAGCCCGCCGCCGCGATCGTCGCCGCGCTCGCGCCCGAGCACTCAGCCGGGAGCGCGTAGCATGGCGCTCACACCGGCGGCCGCCGTCTGAGCAGTTCGCCGTCCGAGCAGTTTTCGAGGGGAGCCATGCACCGGAACACGAGCGAGGTCGTCCGCCAGGGGTTCCTGGCCGCGTTCGGCGGCGAGCCCGAGGGCGTGTGGTCGGCACCGGGTCGGGTGAGCCTGATGGGCGATCACACCGACCTCGAGGACGGCATCACCTACGGCTTCACCTACGAGGCGCGCTCGGCGGTCGCGATCGCCCGCCGCGACGACCGGGAGATCCGAATCCGCACCGACCTCGACGAGGTCGGCGTCGACGCCGCGCTCGACGAGCTCGAGCACCCCGGCGCGCACTCCTGGCGCGACTACCCCGTCGGCGTGATCCGCGCGCTGCGCGACTGGATCGCCGACCACCCGCCCGTCGACCTCGAGCCGGCCAAGCGGGCGACCGGCCTCGACGTGTTCATCACCACCGACGTGCCGATCGGCGGCGGCCTCGCCTCGAGCGCCTCGCTCTGCGCCGCCCTGACGACGGCGCTGAACGAGCTGTGGGAGCTCGAGCAGTCGCCGTACCGGCTCGCGCGCTTCGGCCACGAGGTCGAGAACGGCTACATCGGCGCCTCGGCGGGCATGTCCGACCACGTCACGGTGCACTTCGGCGGCCCCGAGCACGACGTCTTCTACGACGCCCGCGGCGGCGACGTCTCGCTCATCGACGAGCCCGACCTCGCGGCGGCCGGCTTCGTGCCGCTGCTCATCGAGTCGGGCGAGACGCACCGCAACTGGGCGGGCACCGTCAACGACCGGCACGCCGCCTGCAAGGCGGTCGCCGACGAGCTCGGGCTCAACGCGCTGCGCGAGTGCGACGTCGACGAGCTCGAGGCCGCGCGCGACCGGCTCGACGCGGTCGCCTACCGCCGCGCCCGCTACATCGTCACCGAGACCCAGCGCGTGCTCGACTTCACCCGATTGCTGCGCACCGAGGGGCCCGCGGCCGTCGGCCGGCTGTTCACCGAGTCGCAGCGCTCGCTGCGCGACGACTTCGAGGTGTCGACCGAGCGGGTCGACGCGATCTGCGACACCGCGCTCGCCGCCGGCGCCGAGGGGGCGCGGATGACCGGCTCGGGCTTCGGCGGCTGCGTGTTCGCGCTCGTGCCGACCGAGCGGGTCGACGCCGTGCGCGAGTCGCTCGCCGCCGCCTACGCCGAGCGCGGCTGGGACGGCCTCGAGATCTACGAGGCGCACTCCTCCCCCGGCACGCGCCGCGACGTCTGAGCCCGGCGCCGGCCCCCGCCGCATCCCGGAAACGGCCGAGCGGGCCCGGCCCCGGAGGGCGGGCCCGCTCGGGCGGCGGCCTCAGCGCGCCTGGCGCTCGGCGGTCTCGACGACGTTCGCGAGCAGCAGCGCGCGGGTCATCGGCCCGACGCCGCCGGGGTTCGGCGACACGTGGCCGGCGACCTCCCAGACGCCGGGGTCGACGTCGCCGCGCACCTTCGACTTGCCGGTCTCGGGGTCCTCGATCCGCGAGACGCCGACGTCGAGCACGGCCGCGCCCGGCTTCACCCAGTCGGGCTGCACGAGCGACGCCGAGCCGGCGGCGGCGATGATCACGTCGGCGGTGCGGGCGATCGCGCCGATGTCGGCGGTGCCGGTGTGGGTGAGCGTCACCGTCGCGTTGCACTTGCGGTGCGTGAGCAGCGAGCCGATCGAGCGGCCGACGGTGACGCCGCGGCCGATCACCACGACGTGCTTGCCGGCGAGCGGGATGCCGTTGCGCTCGAGCAGCTCGATGCAGCCGCGCGGCGTGCACGGCAACGGCGAGTCGATCGCCGTCTTCGCGTTGAGCACGAGCCGGCCGAGGTTCGTCGGGTGCAGGCCATCGGCGTCCTTCGCCGGGTCGATGCGCTCGATCACCGCATCCTGGTCGATGTGCTTCGGCAGCGGCAGCTGCAGGATGTAGCCGGTCACCGCCGGGTCGGCGTTGAGGCGGTCGATCGCCGCCTCGACCTCGGCCTGGGTGGCCTCGGCGGGCAGCTCGACCTGGATCGACTCGATGCCGACCTCGGCGCAGTCGCGGTGCTTGCCGGCGACGTAGAGGCGCGAGCCCGGGTCGTCGCCGACGAGCACCGTGCCGAGCCCGGGCACGATGCCGCGCTCGCGCAGCGCCGCGACCCGCTCGCGCAGCTCGTCCTTGATCGCCGCCGAGGCGGCCTTGCCGTCGAGCCGCTCGGCGGTCATGCGTAGACCAGGCCCTCGTAGAGCGGGAAGGCCGCCGCGAGCGCCGCGGTGCGGGCCTTCAGCGCCTCGATGTCGGGGTTCGGCTTCAGCGCGCTCGCGATGACGTCGGCGACCTCGGCGAACTCGGCGTCGCCGAAGCCGCGGCTCGCGAGCGCCGGGGTGCCGATGCGCAGGCCCGACGTGACCAGCGGCGGGCGCGGGTCGTTCGGCACGGCGTTGCGGTTGACGGTGATGCCGACCTGGTGGAGGAGGTCCTCGGCCTGCTTGCCGTCGATCTCGGCGTCGCGCAGGTCGACGAGCACGAGGTGCACGTCGGTGCCGCCGGTGGTGAGGGCGATGCCGGCCTCGCGCACGTCGGGCTGCACGAGGCGCTCGGCGAGGATCTGCGCGCCGCGGACGGTGCGCTCCTGGCGGTCGCGGAACTCGGGGGTGCCGGCGAGCTTGAACGCGGTCGCCTTCGCGGCGACCACGTGCATGAGCGGGCCGCCCTGCTGGCCGGGGAACACGGCCGAGTTGATCTTCTTCGACAGCTCGGCGTCGTTGGTGAGGATGAAGCCCGAGCGCGGGCCGCCGATGGTCTTGTGCACGGTCGACGAGGTGACGTGGGCGTGCGGCACCGGGTTCGGGTGGAGGCCGGCGGCCACGAGGCCCGCGAAGTGGGCCATGTCGACCCAGAGGTAGGCGCCGACCTCGTCGGCGATCTCGCGGAAC
>JAAYAS010000179.1 GCA_012719255.1 Microbacteriaceae bacterium
ACCGCCGTGCGCGCCGAGGGCCTCACCGAGGTGTCGAACGCCGCCACCGAGCCCGAGATCATGGATCTCATCAACGTGCTCCAGAAGATGGGCGCCGTCATCTCGGTCGACGCCGACCGCATCATCCGCGTCGAGGGCGTCGAGAAGCTCACCGGCTACGACCACCGCTCGATCTTCGACCGCAACGAGGCCGCCTCCTGGGCCGCCGCCGCGCTCGCCACCGAGGGCGACATCTTCGTCGAGGGCGCCCGGCAGGCCGAGATGCGGATGTTCCTCAACGTGTTCCGCAAGGCCGGCGGCGAGTTCGAGGTGCACGACGAGGGCATCCGGTTCCGCCACCCCGGCACCGACCTCAAGCCCGTCGTCATCGAGACCGACGTGCACCCCGGCTTCATGACCGATTGGCAGCAGCCGCTCGTCGTCGCACTCACGCAGGCGAAGGGCGTGTCGATCGTGCACGAGACCGTCTACGAGCAGCGCTTCGGCTTCACCGAGGCGCTCGTCGAGATGGGCGCCACGATCGAACTGCACCGCGAGTGCCTCGGCGGCCAGAAGTGCCGCTTCGGCCAGCGCAACTTCGTGCACTCGGCCGTGATCTCGGGCCCCACCGAGATGCACGGCGCCGACATCGAGGTGCCCGACCTGCGCGGCGGCTTCAGCCACCTCATCGCCGCGCTCATGGCCGACGGCGTCTCGAACGTGTCGAACGTCGGCATCATCGCCCGCGGCTACGAGAACTTCCTCGACAAGCTGCGGACGCTCGGCGCCGACTTCACGGTCGAGAGCTGACGATGGCGGCCCGCGCGCGCCGGCCCCGCTCGCCCGAGGTCGCCCGGCCGTCGATCTTCTGGCTGCTCGCCGCGATCGCGGCCGGTCCGCTGACGGCGCTGTTCAAGTACGACATCCGCGGCGAGCTGCCCCGCACCGGGCCGTTCATCCTCACTCCGAACCACTACAGCGACATCGACCCGGTCGTCATGGGCTGGGCGGTGTGGCGGCTCGGCCGCGCGCCGCGCTTCATGGCGAAGGCGTCGCTGTTCCGCATCCCGGTGATCGGCCGGCTGCTGCACTGGTCGGGGCAGATCCCCGTCGAGCGCGAGCGCGGCAAGGCGAAGCAGGCGGCGCTGAGCGCCGCCGAGCACCTCGTCGAGACCGGCCGCGGCGTCATCGTCTACCCCGAGGGCACGCTCACCCGCGAGCCCGCCGGCTGGCCGATGCGCGGCAAGTCGGGCGCGGTGCGCATCGCCCTCGCCGAGGACATCCCCGTCATCCCGATCGCGTCGTGGGGCGCGGATGCGGTCGTGCCGCGGTTCCAGCGGAAGCTGCGGCTGCGCTGGCGCGCGCCGATCACCATCCGCGTCGGCGAGCCGATCGACCTCAGCGCCTACCGCGGCCGCGCGCACTCGCGCACCGCGATCGAGGAGGCGACCACGATCGTCATGCGCGAGATCACGGCGCTGCTCGAGGAGATCCGCGGCGAGACGGCGCCCGCCGAGCTCTACGACCCGGTGAAGCACGGCCAGACCGAGTTCGGGATGCCCGTGGCGACGGTGCCGGCGGCCGAGCCCGTCGCCGCCCCGTCGGCCGAGACGGTCGAAGCCCCGGCGGCAGAGCCGGTCGAAGCCCCGGACCCCTCGACGCCCGCAACGGCCTCCGAGCCGGACGAGACCGCGCGCGCATGAGCGAGTGGTACCCCGAGACGTCGCCGATCCGCCTCCCCTTCGCCGACGAGACCCGCTCGACGCTCGGCGACGACGCCGACGACGCGCGCATCACCGTCATCGGCGCCGGCAACTGGGGCACCACCTTCGCGAAGGTGATCGCCGACGGCGGCCGCCGCGTCACGCTCGGCGTGCGCCGCCCCGAGCACGCCGACGAGATCAACGAGTCGCACCGCAACACCGCCTACCTGCCCGGCATCAACCTGCCCGAGCAGATCCGCGCCACCTCGAGCCTCGTCGACGCGGTCACCGGCGCCGACCTCGTGTTCCTCTCGGTGCCGGCGCAGTCGGCGCGCGAGAACATCGAGGAGTTCAAGCCCTGGCTCGGCCCCGACGCCTCGATCATCTCGCTGATGAAGGGCGTCGAGCGGTCGACCGGCAAGCGCATGAGCGAGGTGATCAGCGAGGTCGCCGGCATCCCGCTCGAGCGCGTCGCGGTCGCCTCCGGCCCGAACATCGCGCTCGAGATCGCCCGCGAGCAGCCCACCGCCATCGTCGTCGCCTCGGCCTCCGAGGACCTCGCCGTGCGCGTCGCCCGCATCGCCCGCAACGACTACCTCCGCACCTTCGTCAACCCCGACGTCATCGGCACCGAGTTCGGCGGCGTGCTGAAGAACCTCATCGCGATCGCCATCGGCATCGCCGACGGCGTCGGCTTCGGCGAGAACACCAAGGCCGCGATCATGACCCGCGGCCTCGCCGAGATCACCGACTTCGCCGTCGCCATGGGCGCCGCCCGCGAGACGATGATGGGCCTCGCCGGCCTCGGCGACCTCATCGCCACCTGCATGTCGCCGCTCTCGCGCAACTTCACCGCCGGCCGCCTGCTCGGCCAGGGCTACAGCTACCACGACGTCACGCACCGCATGGAGCAGACCGCCGAGGGCCTGCGCTCGGTCGAGTCGATCCTCGTCATCGCCGGCGAGCGGCGCGTGCCGATGCCGATCGTCGCGCAGATCGCCGCGGTGCTCGAGGGCCGGATGCACCCGGCCGAGCTCGCCCCGCACCTCGCCACCGACCACATCCCCACCGAGACCGAGACCGAGACCGGCCCCGAGGCCGGCGCCGACGCACCAGGAGCCACCGCATGACCGACGCCACCGCCCGCCGCACCGTGATGGTCGTGTTCGGAGGCCGGTCGAGCGAGCACCAGATCTCGTGCGCCACCGCCTCCGGCGTGCTCGGCGCGATCGACCGCGAGCGCTTCGAGGTGATCCCCGTCGGCATCACCCGCGCCGGCGAGTGGGTGCTCGAGGACGACGACCCCGCGAAGTTCCGCCTCGACCCCGAGACGCTGCCGGAGGTCGTCGACAACGGCACCCGCATCCTGCTGCCGAACTCGGCACGCCACCGCACCGTGCGCGTCGCCCGCGAGGGCCGCATCGACGACCTCGGCGACGTCGACGTCGTGCTGCCGCTGCTGCACGGCCCCTTCGGCGAGGACGGCACCCTGCAGGGCATGCTCGAGATGTTCGGGCTGCCGTTCGTCGGCTCGAAGGTGCTCGCCGCCTCGGTCGCGATGGACAAGCACTACACGAAGCTCGTGCTCGCCGCCGCCGGCCTGCGCGTCGCCCCGGGCTTCACCGTCACCGACCTCGAGTGGCGCGACGAGGCGGATGCGGTCGCGGCGCGCGTCGACGCGCTCGGCTACCCGGTGTTCGTGAAGCCCGCCCGCGCCGGCTCGTCGGTCGGCGTGTCGAAGGCGAAGTCGGCCGACGAGCTCGCCGAGGCGATGCGCGTCGCCCTCGCCGAGGACGACCACGTGCTCGTCGAGGCCGGCATCGTCGGCCGCGAGATCGAGATCGCCGTGCTCGGCTCGCGCCGCGGCGAGCGCGCCCGGGCGTCGGTCGCCGGCGAGATCGTCATGACCTCGGCCGAGTTCTACGACTTCGAGTCGAAGTACCTCGACGGCTCGGCGGTGCGGCTCGACTGCCCGGCCGAGCTCGAGCCCGAGCTGCTCGCCGAGGCGCAGGAGCTCGCGGTGCGCGCGTTCGAGGCGCTCGGCGCCGAGGGCCTCGCGCGGGTCGACTTCTTCCTCGACGCCGACGGCTTCGTCGTCAACGAGGTGAACACGATGCCGGGCTTCACGCCGATCTCGATGTTCCCGAAGTGCTGGCAGGCGACCGGGGTCGAGTACCCCGAGCTCATCACCGAGCTGCTCGACGTCGCGCTCTCGCGCGCCGAGTCGCAGGATGCGCGCAGCGCGTAGCCGCCGAGCCCCCTGAGCCGGTCGCCGAGGCCCCCGAGCCCGCCGAAGGCCCGCCGCCGCAGCCTCCGCTACGGCGTCGTCTCGACCGGCGCGTCGGTGGTGGCGATGTCGTCGGGACCGATCGTGCCGCCGAAGTCCTCGAGGTCGTCGGCGCCGATGCAGGCGCCGGTCTGCGGCAGGTAGCCCACCGCCTCGGCGATGTCGGAGAGCACCGCCGTGCCCGATACCTGCGTCGCGTCGATGACCACCTCGACCGCGGGCGTGCGGCCGTAGCTCGTGTAGGTGTACCGCTCTGGCGCCTCGTCGGCGTTCTCGACCCAGTCGATGCCGCCGATCGTGATGCAGCGGTCGGTCGTCGGCGGCGGCGTCGGCACGCCGCAGCGCAGCAGCACAGCCGCCGGATCGCCCCAGGCGCCGGTCGCCTGCGCGTCGGTGTAGCGGAGGTCGAGGGCGTCGCCGACCTGGTCGGGCAGCCGCACCGTCACCTCGGCGCACTCGGGGGCGCCCGCCGATTCGGCCGGCTTCATCGGCACCGACGGCGAGATGCAGCCCGACAGGGCGAGGGCGAGGCCGGCGAGGAGCGGCAGGGCGAGAAGACGGCGCGTCGACATGGTCGTCCCAGCCTACTCCCGGGGTGCGGCTGGGCGCGGGGCGCGGCCGCTCGGGCGGGCGTGCGCAGGACGAGGAGCGGGGCCGCATCCCCGTGGCGGTGTGCGGGGCGTCGGATGCCGGGAGCAGCGTGCGGGGAGCGGGGCCGGCACCCCCCCCGTGGCGACGTGCGCGGTGCCGGAGCGCCGCGCGCATCCCGGACGCGGGCGCGACGGTGCGCACGGCCGGCTCGGCGCGCATCCCGGTGACGCCGTGTGACGAAGCGCGTCGCGCGGGGCGCCGCGGGCGCCGCCCTCCCGCATCCCGCTGTTACCGTCGGATCGTCCACCTGGCACGACCCATCCGCAGCAGGAGGCGCGATATGACCACCTCGACCCTCGACGTCGCCGAGTTCCGGAGCATCGTCGGGCACTTCGCGACCGGCGTCACGGTGATCACGACCGTGCGCGACGGCGAGCGCTTCGGCACCACCGCATCCGCGTTCTCGTCGCTCTCGCTCGAGCCGCCGTCGGTGCTCGTCTGCCTCAACCGCTCGTCGACGACGAACCCGGTCATCGCCGAGACCGGCGTGTTCGCCGTGAACATCCTCGCCGACGACCAGGCCGGCATCGCCCGCCGCTTCGGCGCCCGGGGGCCCGACAAGTTCGACGGCACGCCGATCGACGTGCACGCGGCCACCGGCATCCCGCTCATCGAGGGCGCGCTCGCGACCATCGTCTGCGAGGTGATGGACGCGCCGGTCGGCGGCACGCACACCGTCTACTTCGGCCGCGTCATCGACGCGCATGCGCGCGCCGGCGAGCCGCTCGCGTACTACCGCGGCCAGTTCGGCCGCTTCGCCGAGTACCAGATCTGAGGCGAGGCGGGCGCCGACCTCCGCGCAGCCCGGTCCTCGCTCTCCGCCCGCGCGGCCGGCGGCGCGGGCCTCGCCGACCGCACCGCCGGCCGCGGGCCGACCGCGAGCGGCGGGGCGGCCCGTTCGGGCGCGGCCGGGTCCCGCCAAGAGCGATGGGCTCATCGAGGCGGCGATGGGCACCGCCTGACCGCAACGGTCAGCGTTGCGGAATCATGGACCGGAAATCGCCGATCGCTCGTGAAGGGCACCGGCTCCCTCGCGGTCCCGACAATCCGGCGCGTGGACTCGGCCTCGCCGCGCCCGCGCGCACCGGGCGGCGCACGACGGGCGGCCCGCACCGCCGTCCCCCCGTGCGGCCGAGCTCCCGCCCACTACCGTGGAGCGCATGACCGCTCCCGACGCCTCCGCCCGCCCCGCCCCGCGCACCGTCGCCGACGCCGGGGAGCGGGAGGTGCTCGCGGAGGTGCTCGCGCGCATCCCCATCGGCGAGGCCGAGCTCGGCCCCGGCGACGACGCCGCGGTGCTCGCCGCGGCCGATGGCCGGTTCGTCGTCACCACCGACACGATGATCGAGGGGCCCGACTTCCGCCGCGCCTGGTCGAGCCCGGTCGAGCTCGGCCGCAAGGCGATCGCCTCGAATCTCGCCGACGTCGTCGCGATGGGCGCCCGGCCGACCGGGCTCGTCGTGGCGCTCGCCGTGCCGCGCGACACCGAGGTGGCGTGGGTGGCGGGCCTCGCCGACGGCTTCGCGTCGGGCCTCGCCGAGCTGTGGCCGGGATGCGGGGTGATCGGCGGCGACCTCGCGACGGCGCCGGTGGCGATGCTCGCGGTCACCGCGTTCGGCTCGCTCGACGGGCGCGCGCCGGTGACCCGCGCGGGGGCGCGGCCCGGCGATGTCGTCGCCGTCGCCGGGCCGCTCGGCCGGGCGGCGGGCGGGCTGCGGCTGCTGTTCGCGCGCGCGGTCGACGGGGCGGGCGCCCCGGATGCGGCGGCGCTCGCGGCGCTGCGGGCCGAGGGCGGACTCGCGGCGGAGCTCGTCGACCAGCAGCTCGCGCCGGCGCCGCCGCTGCGGGCGGGCGTCGCCGCCGCCGAGGCCGGGGCGACGGCGATGATGGACATGTCGGACGGGCTGCTGCTCGACGCCGATCGGCTCACGATCGCCTCCGACGTCGCGATCGAGCTCGACACCGCCCTCGTCGACGACGACGTGCGCGCGCTGTCGGCGGAGTTCGACCGCGAGACCGCGCTGCGGCTCGTGCTCGGCGGCGGCGAGGACCACTCGCTGCTCGCCTGCTTCGGCGCCGACGCGGCGCTGCCGGCGCCGTTCCGCCCGATCGGCCGGGTCGTCGAGTCGGGCGAGCACCGCGTGCTCGTCGACGGCGTCCCCGCCGACCCCGCCGGCTGGGACCCGTACGCCGGCCTCGGTTGACGGGCCGGTGGTCGGCCAGCCGGCCGCTGGTCCGCAGGTCGGCCGGTGGTCGGCCAGCCGGCCGCTGGTCCGCAGGTCGGCCGGTGGCCGGCAAACCGACCGGTGGTCCGCAGGTCGGCCGCCGGCTCGCAGGTCGGCCGGTCCCGCGGGAGCGGCTGTTCTGCAGCGGAGCGGTCGTTCCGCAGGCGACCGGTCGTTCTGCCGGCGACCGGTCGTTCTGCCGGCGACCGGTCGTTCTGCCGGCGGACGGTCGTTCTGCAGTCGACCGGTCGTGTCGCAAGCGACCGGTCGTGTCGCAAGCGACCGGTCGTGTCGCAAGCGGGCGGTCGTGTCGCAAGCGGCCGGTCGGTCTGCAGGCGGGCCGGTCCGCGACCGAGGGGCGTCCGGGTCGGACGCGGCGACGCATCCCTCTACGATCGACGCATGACGAGGATCATCGCCGGGACCGCCGCGAACGTCCGCCTGCAGGTGCCGGCGCGCGGCACGCGCCCCACCAGCGACAAGGTGCGCGAGGCGCTGTTCTCGTCGCTCGACGCGGCGTTCGACTTCGCCGACGCGCGCGTCCTCGACCTCTACGCGGGCTCGGGCGCGCTCGGGCTCGAGGCGGTCTCGCGCGGGGCCTCGTCGGCGGTGCTCGTCGAGCGGGCCGCGAGCGCCGCGCGGCTCACGGCGGCGAACGCGGATGCGGTGGCGGCGCGGGCGCCCAGCGCCCGGGTCGAGGCGGTCGCCTCCCCCGTGCGCCGCTATCTCGAGGGCCGCGCCGAGACCGCCGCGGGCGAGTTCGACCTCGTGTTCATCGACCCGCCGTACGACCTGCCGGATGCGGAGATCGCGGCCGATCTCGCGGCCCTGCGCCCGCTCGTGTCGCCGGATGCGCTCGTCGTCGTCGAACGCGCGACCCGGCGCGGCCCCCTCGACCTGCCCGCCGGCTGGGGGCTGTGGCGGCGGCGCGAGTACGGCGACACCGCGCTCGACCTGCTCGAGCCCGTCGACGGCTGACCGTCCCGGCCGGTTGCGCGGAGAACGACCGGGAGCTGCCGCTGCAAGCACCGGTCGGGCGGGCCGAGCGCCGGCCCTCACTCCGGAAAGCGACCGGGAGCTGCAGGGACGAGTACCGGTCGGATTCGCGTGGAGCCGGCCGCCCCTTCGAGAAACGACCGGTAGTTGCGGGTGCAACTACCGGTCGGGGGAAGGGCGGGGCGCGGAGGGGCGGCGTCGGGGGCCGAACGTAGGATGTCGGCATGACCACGCGTACCGACTCCACGACCGCGCTGCACCAGTTGGCGACCGAGCTCCGCGACGCCGTCGGCTCGGTGGTGGTGGGCAAGCCCGAGCAGGTGCGGCTCGCCGTCACGGTGCTGCTCGCGGGCGGCCACCTGCTCGTCGAGGACGTCCCCGGCGTCGGCAAGACGGTGCTCGCGAAGACGCTCGCGCGCGCGATGGACTCGCAGGTGAACCGCATCCAGTTCACCCCCGACATGCTGCCGAGCGATGTCACCGGCGTCGCCATCTACAACCAGCGCACGCAGGAGTTCGAGTTCCAGCCCGGCCCGGTGTTCGCGAACATCGTCATCGGCGACGAGATCAACCGCGCCTCGCCGAAGACGCAGTCGGCGCTGCTCGAGTGCATGGAGGAGCGGCAGGTGTCGGTCGACGGCACCACCCACCGGCTGCCCGACCCGTTCGCGGTGTTCGCCACCCAGAACCCCTCCGAGATGGAGGGCACCTACCCGCTGCCCGAGGCGCAGCGCGACCGCTTCATGGCCCGCATGTCGATGGGCTACCCCGACCGCGACGCCGAGCTGTCGATGCTCGAGCACCGCGACCGCGTCGACCCGCTCGCCGCGCTGCAGCCGGTGGTCACGGCCGCCCAGGTGCGCGCGATGATCGCCCAGGTGCACGACGTGTTCGTCGCCCCGAGCCTCAAGCGCTACGTCGTCGACCTCGCCCGCGCCACCCGGGAGCACGAGGCGGTGCGCGTCGGCGTGAGTCCGCGCGCGACGCTCCACCTCGTGCGCGCCGCGAAGGCGTCGGCGGCGATCGCCGGACGCGGCTACGTGGTGCCCGACGACATCCGCGGCCTGCTCGTGCCGGTGTTCGCGCACCGGCTCGTCATCGGCACGCGCGGCGGCCGGCAGCTCGGCTCGCACGACGAGGCGACCCGGGTGCTCGCGCAGATCGCCGAGCAGGTGCCCGCGCCCACCGAGGCGTGACCGCCGCCGTGCCCGACGCCAGCGCGCCCCGCGCCTCCCGACCGGCCGAGCGCCGCGCCGGGGGCGCCGCCGCCCCCGCCGGCCGCGGAACGGCTCGCGGGGCCGCGGTCGGTTCCGCCGCCCCGGCCGCCGGCCACGCCCCCGCGGCCACCGACGTCGCCAGC
>JAAYAS010000180.1 GCA_012719255.1 Microbacteriaceae bacterium
CAGGAGAAGGCCTCCAGGATCTGTGGTGTCTAACGCCAAGCTCCCAGGAGGCCTTCACTTGTCCCACCGTAACGCGCGCCTGACTCCGAACGGGCGCAGAATCCTCGTCGACCGCATCCTGTCCGGCCGTCCCGTCGCGCACGTCGCGAAAGAACTCGGCGTGTCCCGGCAGTGCGCGCACCGCTGGCTCGCCCGCTACCGCGCCGAGGGCCCCGCCGGCCTGGAAGACCGCTCCAGCCGGCGCGGCCCCGGACTCGGGTTCGACTACGTCCACGTCGCCATCGACGACCACTCCCGCCTCGCGTTCGCGCAGATCCTGCCCGACGAACGCGGCGCCACGTGCGCGGCGTTCCTGCAGGCCGCGCTCGACTTCTTCCGCACGCACGGCGTGCGGGTGCGGGAGGTGATGACCGACAACGCGTTCAACTACGTCAACTCCCACGACTTCCAGCAGCTGCTCCGCGCCGAAGGCATCATCCACCGCCGTACCCGCCCGTACAGCCCCTGGCAGAACGGCAAAGCCGAACGCTTCAACCGCACCCTCCAGGAACGCTGGGCCTACCGGCGCGCGTACGCCTCCAACGAGGAACGGGCCGAGAAGCTCGGCCCGTTCCTCGATTGGTACAACTACGCTCGACCCCACCACGCCCTCGGAGGCAAGCCCCCGATCACGCGAGTGTCAAGAACGTACTGACCGGGTACACCTAGCCCGCCCCGCTACGCGAGTTCCATCTCCCCGTCATCGTGGAGGTAGTACGTCGGCAGCGCCGGCTCGCCCTTGCCGAGCCGCTTCGCGGTGCGTGGGAGCTCGGCGATCGCCGCGGCGCAGTGCTCGCGGGCGGCGCGCACGCCGGCGGCGCCGAGGTGCTGCCGGTCGATGACGCCGTCGACGACGTAGTCGACGTAGAGCGGCCGGTCGTCGGCGTCGCCGACGGCGCCCGCCGCCCGGGTCGCCTCGCCGACGCCGATGAGCTCGGCGGTCGCGACGCCGCGCTCGTCGCGGCGTCGCACCGGCTGCTTCAGGCCGCCCACCGAGCGCTTGCCGGGGGAGGCCTTCGCCACCGGGACCCACTCGCCGTCGTCGCCGCGACGGGCGACGAGCTTGTAGACCATGCCGGAGGCGACGGCGCCCGAGCCGGTGACGACGCTCGTGCCGACGCCGTACGAGTCGACCGGGGATGCGGCGAGCGCGGCGATCGCGTACTCGTCGAGGTCGTTGGTGACGGTGATGCGCGTGCCGGTCGCGCCGAGGTCGTCGAGGAGCTCTCGCACCTCCCGCACGAGCACCGGCAGGTCGCCCGAGTCGAGCCGCACGCCGCCGAGCCCGGGGCCGGCGAGCTCGACCGCGGTGCGGATCGCCGCCTCGACGTCGTAGGTGTCGACGAGCAGCGTCGTGCCGGTGCCGAGCGCCTCGAGCTGCGCGGCGAACGCCTCGCGCTCGGAGTCGTGGAGGAGCGTCCACGAGTGGGCGGCGGTGCCCATCGTCGGCACGCCCCACGAGCGCCCGGCCTCGAGGTTCGAGGTCGCCGAGAAGCCGGCGATGTAGGCGGCGCGGGCGGCGGCGACGGCGCTGCGCTCGCCGGTGCGGCGCGAGCCCATCTCGGCGAGCGGCCGGCCGTCGGCGGCCGACACCATGCGGGCGGCGGCCGAGGCGACCGCCGAGTCGTAGTTGAACACGCTGAGCAGCATCGTCTCGAGGATCACGCCCTCGGCGAAGCTCGAGCGCACCTCGAGCAGCGGCGACTGCGGGAAGTACGCCTCGCCCTCGCGGTAGCCGCGGATCGAGCCCGAGAAGCGGTAGTCGGCGAGCCAGTCGACGGTCGCGGGGGAGACGACGCGCGCCTCGCGGAGGAACTCGAGCTCCGCATCCTCGAAGCGGAAGTGCTCGAGCAGCTCGAGCGCGCGGCCGATGCCGGCGACCACGCCGTAGCGGCGGTCGTTCGGCAGCCGGCGGGCGAACAGCTCGAACACGCACTCGCGGTGGGCGGTGCCGTCCTGCAGGGCGGCGTCGACCATGGTGAGCTCGTAGTGGTCGGTGAGCAGCGCCGTCGAGACGGGGCAGGCGGCCTGGGGCTGCGCATTCTGGGGCTGGGCATCCGCGGTCATGCGGTCAGACTAGACGGCGGGGCCGAGCGCGCCCTGCGACCCCGGCGCCCCCGCAGCTCCCGGCGAGGAGGCCGGCCCGGCGAGTAGACTCGCCCGTTGTGAGCAGCGCACCCATCGGCATCTTCGACTCGGGAGTCGGCGGGCTCACCGTCGCCCGCGAGGTGCGCGCGCAGCTGCCGCACGAGTCGATCAGCTACGTCGGCGACACCCTCCACACGCCCTACGGCTCGAAGGCGATCGCCGATGTGCGCCGCTGGTCGCTCGAGATCCTCGACGAGCTCGCCGCCGAGGGCGCGAAGCTGCTCGTCATCGCCTGCAACACCGCCTCGGCCGCGGTGCTCCGCGACGCCCGCGAGCGCTACGACGTGCCGGTCATCGAGGTGATCGCGCCCGCCGTGCGCGCCGCCGTGCGCGCGACCCGCAACGGCCGGGTCGGCGTCATCGGCACCGAGGCGACGATCGGCTCGGGCGCCTACCAGGACGCGTTCGCCGCGGCGATCGACCTCGAGCTCACCGCCCGCGCCTGCCCGGCCTTCGTCGACCACGTCGAGCGCGGCGACACGACGAGCCCCGAGCTCGTCGCCACCGCCCGCGAGTACCTCGCGCCGCTGCAGGCCGCCGGCGTCGACACCGTGGTGCTCGGCTGCACCCACTACCCGCTGCTCAAGGGCGTGCTCGGCTACGTGCTCGGCCCCGACGTGCAGCTCGTGTCGAGCGATGCGCAGACCGCGCAGGACGTCTACCGCACGCTGCTCGACCGGGGCCTGCTCGCCGCCGGCGACGCCGAGCCCGAGTACCGCTACCGCGCGACCGGCGCGAACACCGACGCGTTCGTCGACCTCGCGAACCGCTTCCTCGCCCCGAACGTGCAGCGCGTCGAGCTGCTGCGCACCGGGGCCATCGATCTGCCCAGCCCGACCAGTCAGGAGTCCCGACGATGACCTTCACCCGAGCCGACGGCCGCGCCGTCGACGAACTGCGCCCCGTCGCCATCGAGCGCGGCTGGAGCGACCACGCCGAGGGCTCCGCCCTCATCTCGTTCGGCCGCACCCGCGTGCTCTGCACCGCCTCGTTCACCCCCGGTGTGCCCCGCTGGCTCACCGGCAAGGGCACCGGATGGGTGACCGGCGAGTACGCGATGCTGCCCCGCGCCACGAACGAGCGCACCCAGCGCGAGTCGGTGAAGGGCAAGGTGGGCGGCCGCACCCACGAGATCTCGCGGCTCATCGGCCGCTCGCTGCGCGCCGCGGTCGACACGAAGGCGCTCGGCGAGAACACCGTCGTCATCGACTGCGACGTGCTGCAGGCCGACGGCGGCACCCGCACCGCGGCCATCACCGGCGCGTTCGTCGCGCTCGCCGACGCGGTCGAGTGGGCGCGCGCCGAGAAGCACGTCGCCCGCAAGGCCGAGGTGCTCGTGAACTCGATCTCGGCGGTGTCGGTGGGCATCGTCGACGGCACCCCGGTGCTCGACCTCCCCTACGAGGAGGACGTCCGCGCCGAGACCGACATGAACGTCGTGATGACCGGCAACGGCAAGTTCGTCGAGGTGCAGGGCACCGCCGAGGGCGCGCCCTTCGACGGCACCGAGCTGCAGGCGATGCTCGCCCTCGCGGTGTCGGGCAACGCCGAGCTCGCCCGCATCCAGCGCGAGGCGCTCTCGCGATGAGGGTCGTGCTCGCCTCCCGCAACGCGCACAAGCTCGACGAGCTGCGCCGCATCCTCGGCGAGTCGGTGCCGGGCCTCGAGCTCGTCGGCGACGACGGTGACGGCCCGGTCGAGAACGGCCTGACGTTCGAGGCGAACGCGCTGATCAAGGCGCGCGACGCCGCCGAGCGCACCGGTCTGCCGGCGATCGCCGACGACTCGGGCATCTGCGTCGACGTGCTCGGCGGCGCGCCCGGCATCTTCTCGGCCCGCTGGGCGGGCCCGGGGCGCTCGGATGCGGACAACCTCGAGCTGCTGCGCTGGCAGCTCACCGACGTGCCCGACGAGGCGCGCGGCGCGCAGTTCGTCTGCGCCGCGGCGCTCGTCGTGCCCGGCGGCCGCGAGGTCGCGGTGCGCGGCGTCTGGCCCGGGCGCATCGCCCGGGAGCGCGCGGGGGAGGGCGGCTTCGGCTACGACCCGATCTTCGTGCCCGAGGGCGAGGCGCGCTCGTCGGCCGAGCTGGCGCCGGCCGAGAAGGATGCGCTGAGCCACCGCCGCCGCGCGTTCGAGGCGCTCGCGCCCGAGCTGCGCGCGCTCGCCGGGGGCTGAGCGCGGCGCCGAGCGGGGACCGCGGGCGCGCCCCCCGCGGCGGCTCAGAGCGCGCGCTCGTAGTGGAGCAGCTCGGCCTCCGCGCCCGAGGGGGTCGTGCCCCGGGCGCGCTGGGTCGGTGCGAAGCCGGCGGTCTCGAGCACCCGTCGCGACCCGGCGTTGTCGACGACCGTGCGGGCCGTCAGCCGGTCGAGCCCGCTGAGCCGGGCGAAGCGCGCCGCGAGCTCCAGGCCGGCGCCGGACAGGCCGCGGCCGCGCGAGTCGGGATGCACCCAGAACCCCACCTCGGCGCGCGAATCGGTGGCGTCGAAGAGCACGAGACTGCCGGCGAACTCGTCGGTCGCCGGATCCGCGAGGGCGAGCACGGCGAGATCGCCCCGCTCGAGCCCGAGCCGCACCGCGCCGTCGATCATCTCGATCACCGATCCGGTGGTGTATCGGGGCGCGGGCAGGTGCGCGTAGGCGCGCACCGCCGGATCCTCGGTTCCGGCGGCGTACGCGGCGGCATCGCCGTGGGCGAGGCGGCGGA
>JAAYAS010000181.1 GCA_012719255.1 Microbacteriaceae bacterium
GGCCGCCGCGCGCTCGAGGAGCCGCGTCACGCCCTCGTGCGCGCTGACGACGACGATCGGCGCAGGGCCGCCGTGCGCGCGCACGATCTCCGCGGCGCGCCGCACCGCCGCGCCGTCGCGCAGCGCCGCGCCCGAGCGGGAGGCCCCGCCGGGGCGCAGCACCTGGCCGAGGAACGCGACGATGCCGACCTGCTGGGTGTCGTCGTCGCGGTAGAACACCGTGTAGACGAGGTACATCAGCGCGCTGAGCAGCAGCAGCGCCGCGTCGAAGCGCGAGATCTCGCCGTCGGCGGCGAGCAGCGCGAACAGGATCGCGGTGGCGAGCACCATCGGCATGTCGATCGCGAACACGCCGGCGGTCATCCGCAGCGGCCCGTGCAGCAGCACCGCGAGCGAGAGCACGACGAGCACGCCGACGGTGTTCGCGCCGAGCACGTTGCCGATGACGATGTCGTCGATGCCCTCGATGCCGGAGGTCACCGCGGTGGCGAGCTCGGGCAGGCTCGTGCCGAGGGCGATGAGGAGCACGCCCATCACGAACTTCGGCAGCTTCAGCCGCTCGCCGATCTTCTCGGCGGCGCGGAGGAACTCGCCCGAGGCGACGACGATGCCGGCGATGCCGACGACGAATCCCGCGACGGCGAGGGCGAGCGGCACCGGGGGCCTCCAGCGGGTCGGGTTCGCGAGCGGGGGTTCGCGGGTCAGGCCCGCGGGGCGAGCCGGATGGGGATGCGCCGGGCCCCGAACTCGCCCGCCGCCGCGCCGAACCGGCCCGGCAGGGCCGTGCCGCACGCGGTGCAGCGGCCCTGCGCATCCAGCCTATAGGCGAGCAGCCGGTACCAGTCGCGCTCGATCACCGCCGCCCCGCAGCCGGTGCAGCGGGTGGTGTCGCCCTCGGCGTCGTGCACGTTGCCGGTGTAGACGAACCGCTCGCCGGCGGCCATCGCGAGCTCGCGGGCGCGGCGCAGGGTCGCGACCGGGGTGCGCGGCACGTCGCGCATCCGGTGGTCGGGGTGGAAGGCGCTGAAGTGGTGGGGCACGTCGTCGCCGAGGTGCTCGACGATCCACTCGGCCATCGCGGCGATCTCGGCATCCGAGTCGTTGTGCCCGGGGATGAGCAGGGTGGTGATCTCGAGCCAGCAGTCGGTGGCGTGCCGGATGTGCTCGAGCGTCTCGAGCACGTCGCCGAGGCGGGCGCCGGTGACGCGGCGGTAGAACTCGTCGGTGAAGCCCTTGAGGTCGATGTTCGCGGCGTCCATCGCGGCGTAGAGCTCGCGGCGCGGCTCGGGCGAGATCCAGCCGGCGCTCACGGCGACCGACTTCACGCCGCGCTCGCGGCAGGCGGCGGCGACGTCGATCGCGTACTCGGCGAAGATCGTCGGATCGTTGTAGGTGAACGCCACCGACTCGCAGCCGTGCTCGACGGCGGCCTCGGCGAGCCGCTCGGGGGAGGCCTCGTCGGCGAGCGAGTCGATCTCGCGAGAGGTCGAGATGTCCCAGTTCTGGCAGAACCGGCAGGCGAGGTTGCAGCCGGCGGTGCCGAAGCTCAGCACCGCGCTGCCGGGGTGGAAGTGGTTGAGCGGCTTCTTCTCGATCGGGTCGATGCAGAACCCGCTCGAGCGGCCGTAGGTGTCGAGCACGATCGCGTCGCCGCGCCGCTCGCGCACGAAGCAGAAGCCGCGCTGGCCGTCGCGCAGCCGGCACTCGCGCGGGCAGAGGTCGCACTGGATGCGGCCGTCGTCGAGCGGGTGCCACCAGCGGCCGACGTAACCGTCTGCCGCGCCGGCGCCCTGGCCCGCCCCGGTCACGTCTCGTGCCACGACCTCACCCCGTAGCGCTCCAGGCGGATGCCGTCGGGCCAGCCGGGCTCGACGATGCCGGCCTTGCGGCGCAGGTGCGCGAGGAACTCGCGCGGTTCGGGCAGCTGCTCCCACACCTGCGGCAGGAAGGTCGCGCGGTGGCGGCCGCGGCGGAGGATCACGCCGTCGACGCCGGGCCGCAGCGCGGCGATCGCCCCGGCCTCGGTGCCGTCGTAGTCGATCGGCTCGGGCGGGCCGAGCCGCGACACCTCGATGTGGATGCGGTCGAGCTCGGCAGCGGTGAGCGGCGGGAAGCGCGGATCGGCGAAGGCGGCGGCGCGGGCGTTCTCCTCGACGTCGTCGTGGAGCGGCCGGTAGGCCTCGAGCGTGCCGATGCAGCCGCGCAGCCGGCCGTCGATCGTGAGCGTGACGAAGCTCGCGCCGGGCGCGCGCTCGGCGGGCTCGGGATGCGGCATCGGGGTGCTGCGGCCCAGCTCGTTCGCGATGGCGGCGCGGGCCGTGGCGAGCAGGCGCGCGCCGTCGGGCTCGGGGCCGTCGGGGGAGCGGTGGGGTGCGGATGCGGTCATGCCGCGGCCTCCTCGGTGCCGGTGCCGGTATCGGCCGGGGCGGCCGGTCGGGCGGCGAGCGTCGCGTAGCCGACGACGCGCCCGCGGTCGCCGTCGGGGGTATCGCCCGAGTTGCAGGCGCTGATGAGCTCGAGCCGCATCCCGGTGCGCGCGGCGTGCACGAGCAGGCCGTTCAGCGGGCGCACCCCGCAGGCGTCGCGCGGGCCGAGCGTCGCGTCGTTCGCGAGGATGCGCTCGATCGTCGCGGCGTCGTGGCGGCGGGCGGCGTCGTACGACTCGAAGTGCGAGAGGTCGCTCGAGACGACGACGAGGGTGCGCGGGTCGTCGGCGAGGTCGGCGATGAGGTCGGCGACCGCCTCGGGCGGCGCCTCGCCGACGGCGAGCGGCAGCACCGGCGCGTGCGGGAGGACGGTCTGCAGGAACGGCAGGTGCACCTCGAGCGAGTGCTCCTCGGCGTGCACGCGGGGCGCGACGACGACGCCGTCGTGCGCGAGGGCGCGGACCGCGAGGTCGAGGTCGACGGCGGCCCCGCCGAGCGGCGTGGCGAACGCCTCGGCGCCGTCGTGGGCGATGCCGCGGATGCCGACGCGGTGGGTCGGGCCGAGCAGCAGCACCCGGTCGACGGTCACGGGGTCGACGAGCGCGTAGCCGTCGGCGGCGGTGGGGCCCGAGTAGCGGTAGCCGGCGTGCGGCACGACGAGCGCCGCGAGCGGACCCGGCGCGCGCCCGGCCGCCGCCGCCCGCGCCCGCGCATCCGCGAGCATCCGCTCGACGTCGGCGCGCAACCGCGCCGGGTCGCCCGGGTAGAAGAACCCGGCGACCGCCGCCGGACGCACGCTGCTCATGCCCCGAGTGTCGCACCCGCCCCTGGGCGCCCCCGCAACCGATTCGACCGGTA
>JAAYAS010000182.1 GCA_012719255.1 Microbacteriaceae bacterium
TCGCCCGCGAGCGGATGCTGCCGCTGCTCGACGCGGCCACCGATGAGGAGCACGGCGACGACTGAGCCGCCACGGGCGGCGCCGTCCGGCCCCGACGGCCGATAGCATGCCGGGAGATGATCCCGACGCCCGCCATCGAGCCGCTCGACGCCGACTACCGGCCGTTCGAGCGCGGCCACCTCCCATGCCGCGACGGCCGCTGGCTCGAGCACGCCGTCTACGGCGACCCCGACGGCGTGCCGCTCGTCGCCTTCCACGGCTCCCCCGGCACCCGCGCCGAGGCGGCGATCTACGGCCCCGCCGCGCGCGTGCTCGGCGTGCGCGTGCTCGCGCTCTCGCGCCCGGGCTTCGGGCGCTCGACGCCGCATCCGCGACGCCGCATCGCCGACTTCGTCGACGACGTCGAGGCGGTGCTCGACCTCCGCGGCGCCGAGCGGGTGCGCGTCGTCGGCTACTCGGCGGGCGCCGCCTACGCGATGGCCGCGGCGATGCGCCTCGGCGACCGCGTCGACGGCCTCGGCATGATCGCCCCGGTCGCGCCGCTGCCGATCACCCGGGCGCTGCCGGGCATCGGGGTGCCGCTGCACCTGTCGGGCGCGTCGACGATGACGCTCGCCCGGCGCATCCCGGCGCTGCGCCGCGGCATCGACGCGATGACGCGCCGCTCGCGCGACTACCGCGGGCTCCCCGACGCCTCCGCGGATGCGTTCCTCCACTCGCTCGCCGGCGCGCTCACCCGCGGGCCGTGGCCGACGATCGCCGACCTCGGCATCGTCATGCTCCGCGAGTGGGGCTTCGACCCGGCCGCGCTCGCCTGCGAGCGCGTCGAGATCTGGCAGGGGCGGCGCGACTGGCAGGTGCCGTGGATCGGCACCGCTCGGCTCGCCGAGCGCATCCCCGGCGCCCGACTCCACCTCGATGCCACCGCGAACCACCACAACGTGATGACCCGGCACGTCGACGAGCTGATGATCGCGCTCGCCGCGCCGGCGCCCGGCGGCAGCGCATCCGCCGCTCGCTAACCTGGAGGCCCGCGGCGCACCGGCCGCGACCGTCCCGAAAGCAGTGTGATCCGCATGACCGCCTGGCGCATCCGCGACCTGCAGCCCCACGACCTCGACGGCCTCCTCCGGCTCTGGGACGAGTACCGCCGCACGGGCGCCGAGCCCGTGTACGCGCTCAACGAAGTGCTCGCCTCGACCCGCAAGGACACCGCGATCGTCGCCGTCGCCGGCGACGAGATCATCGGCGCCACCGTCGCCCGCGCCGCCCACGACCAGGGCTGGGTCGTCTTCTTCGCCGTCGCCCAGGAGCACCAGCGCCGCGGCATCGGCCGCGCCATGCTCTCGGCGATCGAGCAGCGGCTCGCGCCCCTCGGCATCCAGCGGCTGTCGATCCTCGTGCCCGACGAGCAGACCCAGGTCGGCGCGCTCGCGAAGGCCGGCTTCGCCGACAAGCGCCACCTGCGCTACTTCGAGCGCGATGTGCCGATCCGCCACGACGAGCTGCTGCTGCTGCGCGAGCTCGGCGGGCGCGTGCTCGGCCGCGACCGCTGGGACTCGATCGGCGGCATGCAGCGCGAGAAGCGCGTGCTCGAGCAGCGCCTCGTGCTGCCGCTCAGCGACCCCGAGCTCGCCGACCGCTTCGGCGTCGTGCCGCCCCGCGCGATCGTGCTGTTCGGCCCGCCCGGCACCGGAAAGACGACCTTCGCGAAGGGCATCGCCTCGCGCCTCGAGTGGCCGTTCGTCGAGGTCTTCCCCTCGCGGCTCGCCGCCTCGCCGAAGGGGCTCGCCGGCGAGCTGCGCGAGACCTTCGAGCGCATCGAGGGGCTCGACCACGCCGTCGTGTTCATCGACGAGGTCGAGGAGATCGCGGTGCGCCGCGGCGGCGAGCCGCCCTCGCCGATGCAGGGCGTGACGAACGAGCTGCTCAAGCTCATCCCCGCGTTCCGCGAGAAGCCGGGGCGGCTGCTCATCTGCGCGACGAACTTCATCCGCGCGCTCGACCCGGCGTTCCTCCGCCACGGCCGCTTCGACTACGTCATCCCGATCGGCCTCCCCGACGCCGACGCGCGCCGGGCGATCTGGGAGCAGTTCGTGCCCGAGCAGGCCGCCGCCGGCCTCGACTTCGACGCGCTCGTCGCCGCCACCGACGGCTTCTCGCCCGCCGACATCGAGTTCGCCGCCCGCAAGGCCTCGCAGGTCGCGCTCGAGCGGGCCGTCGCCGACAACGGCGGCGCGATCGCCGAGGGGCCGACCCTCGACGACTTCCTCGCCGCGATCGGCGAGACCCGCACCACCGTGTCGGCCGAGGTCGCCGCCGAGTTCCGCGACGACATCGAGACGATCGCCAGACTCTGATGGCAGGTTTCCTCCGATGAACACGCAACGACAGGCCCCCCGCCGCGCCCCCGACTCGCTGCTCCACCGGCAGCTCGACCGGGCGCTCACCGCGCAGCGCCCGGTCGCGATCGCGGTCGTGCGCCGGCTGCGCCGGCAGGCGCCGGATGCGACCCCCGAGGAGCTGCTGCGGCTCGCGGAGCGCTGGTACCGGGGCGCCGCGATGTCGGCCGGCGGCGGCGTCGGCGCGGCCGCGGCGATCCCCGGCGTCGGCACCGCGGTCGGCGCCGCGATCGCCGGCGTCGAGATCCTCGGCTTCCTCGAGCTGTCGGCGCTCTACGCGCTCGTCGTCGCCGAGATCCACGGCGAGCCGGTGCACAACCCCGAGCGGGGCCGCACCCTCGTGATGGCGATCATGCTCGGCGACCAGGGCAAGCGGCTCATCCAGGACTTCCTCCTGCGCCGCGGCGCCGGCGGCCTCATCAACACCGCGTTCTGGGGCGAGCTCGTCGCGCAGGCGATCCCCGAGGTGTTCGTCGGCGAGCTCAGCCGCAAGCTCCGCGACGTGTTCGTGCAGCGCTTCGCCGGCCGCCAGATCGGCGGCGCGATCGGCAAGCTCGTGCCGTTCGGCATCGGCGCGGCGATCGGCGCGCTCGGCAACGCCACCCTCGCCGCCGAGGTGATCCGCAACTCGCGGGGCGCCTTCGGTCCGCCGCCGGTCGGGTTCGTCGGCGAGATCGGCGATGCGGCGCTCGCCCGCGCCGACGCCGAGGCCGACGAGCGGTCGATCCGCCGCGCGGTCGAGCGCGCCGAGCGCGAGCAGCGGCAGCTGCTGCGCGACCGCGAGCGCGCGGAGCGCAAGGCGATCGGCCGCAAGGAGCGCCGCCCGCGCCGACGGCGGAAGAGCGACGACGGGCCCGCGGCGCCGACCGCCGATTAGTTGCACCTGCAACTAAAAACTGGCAGGATCGCTCCATGACCGAGCCGTCCGCATCCCCCGCCCCGCCCGCCGACGCCGAGCCCCGCTGGCTCGACCGCCGCGAGCAGGGGGCCTGGATGCGGCTGAGCGCCGTGCTCGAGCTGCTCCCCGCCGCGCTCGACGCCCAGCTGCGGCGCGACTCACGGCTCACCTACGTCGAGTACTACTCGCTCGCGATGCTCTCGGAGCACCCCGGCCGGCGGATGCAGACGAAGGACCTCGCCGCCTCCGCGAACGCGACGCTCCCCCGGCTCTCGCGCGTGCTCAACGGGCTCGTCGCGGCCGGCTACGTGGAGCGCCGGCCGAACGAGGCCGACGCCCGCGCCACCGACATCCTGCTCACCGGCGCCGGCATGGCCGCGCTCGAGGCGGCGGCGCCCGCGCACGTGCGGATGGTGCGCTCGACGGTGCTCGATCCGATCTCGAGCGACGACGTCGACACGCTGATCCGCATCGCCGACGCCTGGCTCGACGGGCTCGACCCCGACCGACGGCTCAGCCGCGACCCGGACGAGCTGCCGGGCCGCGACTGAGGGGGCGCCGCGCTCGCTGGGCGAGCGACAGGCTCTGCTCACCGCTTCGCTCGCCAGGCGAGCGACAGGCTCTGCTCACCGCTTCGCTCGCTAGGCGAGCGACAGGAACAGCTTCTCCAGCTCCTCCGGCGTGAGCTCGGCGGTGTCGGAGTCGGTGAGGCACTCGCGCATCGAGGTCGCGATGATCGCGAACCCGGCGCGGTCGAGCGCCTTCGAGACCGCCGACAGCTGCGTGACGACGTCGCGGCAGCCGTCGCCGCGCTCGACGGCGTTGACGACGGCGTTGAGCTGGCCCTGCGCGCGGCGCAGCCGGTTGACGATCCGGCGACGGGCGGCCTCGCGCTCCTCCTCGGTCTGCGCGACCTCGGGCATCGGATCGATCCTCGACACCAATGACTCGGACATCACCGCTCCTTCCACTCGGACCGTACTGCTTCGAACCGCCAGGGTATCGCCAGTCGCCGCGTCAGCGACCGAACACACGGCTGAGGAAGCCGCCGCGGTTCGCCTTCGCGGCCTCGATCTCGGCGGCGCTGTGCTTGCCGTTGCACCACTGCCCGGCGGGGACGGTCGCCTTCACTGCGGCGACGTGCTGGCCGCATCCGGCCCAGGTGGTCTTCTGGCAGACGTCGCACTTCACGGGTCGGCACATGCTCGGGGGTCCTTTCTCGAGGGGGCGACCGCGATCGGTCGATAGGAGCAGTATATATACCCCCCTGGGTATCCGCAACGGCCTGGATGAAGGGGATTCAATTACCGGCGCCCCGTTCTGGTGATTCAATGAGAGGTCAACACCCTGCGACATCGACGACGTAGAAACATAGGACCCATCCCATGACCTTTTCCGACACCGGCGCACCGATGACCGGCACCATTCCCACCATCGAGACGGTCACCGCCGCGAAGCACCAGGCGGCGAAGCGAAAGTCGGCCGGCCATGTCATCGTCGACTCGCTCGAGGCCCACGGCGTCAAGCGCGTGCACATCGTGCCCGGCGAGAGCTTCCTCGACGTGCTCGACGGCCTCCACGACTCGACGATCGAGACCGTCATCACCCGCCACGAGGGCGGCGCCGCCTACATGGCCGAGGCCGACGGCAAGCTGCTCCCCACCCCCGGCGTGGCGATGGTGACCCGCGGCCCCGGCGCGGCGAACGCGCACGTCGGCCTCCACACCGCCTGGCAGGACTCGACGGCGATGGTCCTCTTCGTCGGGCTCATCCCCTTCGAGCACCGCGAGAAGGAGGCGTTCCAGGAGTTCGACCCGAAGCAGTGGTTCTCGTCGGGCGCGAAGCGCGTCATGGTGCTCGACCACCCCGCCCGCGCGAGCGAGGTCGTCGCCGAGGCGATGTTCGCCGCCTCGGCCGGCCGTCCCGGTCCCGTCGTCGTCGGCCTGCCCGAGGACATCATCCAGCAGGAGATCGACGGCGCGATCCACCCGTACATCCCCGTCGCCGGCGGCGGCATGACCGTCGAGGACTGGAAGTCGCTGCGCAACGCGCTCATGGAGTCGGAGAAGCCGCTGTTCGTCACCGGCGGCAACGAC
This sequence comes from Microbacteriaceae bacterium, assembly GCA_012719255.1. Classification (GTDB taxonomy): domain Bacteria; phylum Actinomycetota; class Actinomycetes; order Actinomycetales; family Microbacteriaceae; genus Gulosibacter. The sequence goes on from JAAYAS010000182.1 coordinate 5,397, forward strand.
TGGACCCACGAGGCCGCCGCCGAGTTCACCGACTGGCTCGAGGACCACGAGCTGCCCGCCGCCGCCGAGTGGCGCTGCCAGGGCACCGTGCCGTTCGACTCGCCGTCGTACGTCGGCCCCCTCGGCTACGGCCGCCCGAACTTCTCGAACAAGCTCCTCAACGAGACCGACCTCATCGTGTTCGTCGGCACGGTGCCGGGCGACGTGATCACCTCGGGCTTCACCGGCCGGCAGAACTGGGACCAGCGCAACTTCATCGTCACGATCGACCCCGACCTGCGCGGCCGCTCGGGCCCGCTCTCGCACCAGATCGTCTCGAAGCCCGCCGTGTTCGTGCGCGACCTCGTGCGCATGGACCTGCCCGTGAAGGACTCGTGGCGCGAGTGGACGCAGGAGATGCGCGCCTACCAGGAGAACTTCTCGACGCTGCCGCCGGCCGAGCCCGGCGAGGGCCAGGCGACGATGAACACCGTGATGGCGAACCTCGTGCCGCTGCTCCCCGACGACGCCATGGTCACCTTCGGCGCCGGCGAGCACACGAACTGGGCGCACCGGTACTTCCCCACCCGCGGCTACGCCTCGATGATCTCGGCGCGCAACGGCTCGATGGGCTACTCGGTGCCGTCGGCGGTCGCCGCCTCGCTGCAGTTCCCCGGCCGCGTCGTCGTGTCGATCGCCGGCGACGGCGAGTTCCTCATGAACGGCCAGGAGCTCGCGACCGCCACCCAGTACGGCGCGACCCCGCTGATCATCGTCGCCGACAACCAGGAGTACGGCACGATCCGCACCCACCAGGAGCGCGACTACCCCGGCCGCGTGTCGGGCACGCAGCTGCAGAACCCCGACTTCGCGAAGCTCGCCGAGGCGTACGGCGGCGTCGGCCTGCGCTGCGAGACCGACGCCGAGGTGCCCGCCGCGGTGCGCCGCGCGATGGAGGTCGTGCAGCAGGGCGA
>JAAYAS010000183.1 GCA_012719255.1 Microbacteriaceae bacterium
GAGCTCGTTGTTGGCGGCGATCGTCTCGAGGCGATCCTGCGCCGTCTCGGTGAGCGGGCGGTCGCCGTCGTAGAGGAAGTAGGCGTACGCCCGCTCCCGCCCGCGCCCCACGCGTCCGCGGATCTGGTGCAGCTGGCTGAGGCCGTACTTGTCGGCGGAGTCGATGATGAGCGTGTTGGCGTTCGGGATGTCGATGCCGGTCTCGATGATCGTGGTAGTCACGAGCACGTCGTACTTGCGCTCCCAGAAGTCGACGATGACGCGCTCGAGCACCGCCTCGCTGAGCTTTCCGTGGGCGACCGCGATGCGCGCCTCCGGCACGAGCTCGGCGAGCTCGGCCGCGACGCGGTTGATCGACGACACCCGGTTGTGCACGAAGAACACCTGCCCCTCGCGCAGCAGCTCGCGACGGATCGCGGCCGTGATCTGCTTGTCGGAGCGCGGCCCCACGAAGGTGAGGATCGGGTGCCGCTGCTCGGGCGGCGTCGCCAGCTGCGACATCTCGCGGATGCCGGTGACCGCCATCTCGAGCGTGCGCGGGATGGGGGTGGCGCTCATCGCGAGCACGTCGACGTTGGTCTTCAGCTGCTTGAGCTTCTCCTTGTGCTCGACGCCGAAGCGCTGCTCCTCGTCGATGACGACGAGGCCGAGGTCCTTGTAGCGGAAGTCGTCGCCGAAGAGCCGATGCGTGCCGATGACGATGTCGATCGAGCCGTCGGCGAGGCCCTGCTGCGTCTCGGCGATCTCCTTCGGCTTCTGGAACCGGCTCACGCCGCGCACCTGCACGGGGAAGCCGGCCATCCGCTCCTGGAACGTCTCGAGGTGCTGGCGCACGAGCAGCGTCGTCGGCACGAGCACGGCGACCTGCTTGCCGTCCTGCACCGCCTTGAACGCGGCGCGCACGGCGACCTCGGTCTTGCCGAAGCCGACGTCGCCCGACACGAGCCGGTCCATCGGGATGTCGCGCTCCATGTCGCGCTTGATCTCGTCGATGGTCTGCAGCTGGTCGGGCGTCTCGACGAACGGGAACGCCTCCTCGAACTCGTGCTGCCAGGGGGTGTCGGGGCCGAAGGCGTGGCCGCGCGAGGCCATCCGCGCCGAGTAGAGCTTCACGAGGCCGACGGCGATGTCGCGGGTGGCCTTGCGCGCCTTCGACTTCGCCTGCGCCCAGTCGCTGCCGCCCATCTTCGACAGGCTGGGGGCCTCGCCGCCGACGTAGCGGCTGAGCTGGTCGAGCTGGTCGGTCGGCACGAGCAGCTTGTCGCCGGGGTGCCCCCGCTTCGACGGCGCGTACTCGATGACGAGGTACTCGCGGGTCGACTTCTGGCCGGGCCGGCCGGCGACCAGGATCTCGCGCTGCTCGAGCCGCAGGAACCGGCCGATGCCGTGCTGGTCGTGCACGACGTGGTCGCCGGCCTTGAGCTGCAGCGGGTCGACGACGGCGTTCGCGCGCCGGCGGGCGAGCTTGCGGGGCGCGGCGGCCCCGTAGCCGACGGCCCGGCCGTAGAAGTCGGATTCGGTGACGAGCGCGAGCCGCGCATCGGGCAGCTCGACGCCCGCGGTGAGCGGCGCCTGCAGCAGGTAGCAGACGCCCGCCTCGAGCTCGGCCGGGTCGGCGGGGAGCGCCTCGACGGGGCGGCCGGCGGCGCCGCGCTCGGCGAGCACCTGCACGGCGCGCTCGACGAGGCCGGGGCCGTTCGCCGCCATGGCCACCGACCAGCCCTCGGCGAGGCGGGCGAGCACGTGCTCGATCGCCGCC
>JAAYAS010000184.1 GCA_012719255.1 Microbacteriaceae bacterium
GCGGCCGCCGTCGCGCCGCTCCCAGCCGCCGCGTCCGCCGCGGTCGCCGCCGCGCCGGTCGTCGCGGTCGTAACCGCCCCGGCGCTCACCCCGGTCGTAACCGCCGCGCTCGCCCCGGTCGTAACCGCCCCGACGATCGTCGCCGCGTCCGCCGCGGTCGTAGCCGCCGCGACGGTCGCCGCCGCGGTCGCGGTCGTAGCCGCCGCGCCGGTCGCCGCGGTCATAGCCGCCGCGTCCGCCGCGGTCATGACCGCCGCGTCCGCCGCGGTCGGGTGCGCGGCCGGTGTCGAGCTTGAGGCCGAGCTCGCGGCCGGCGACCTCGGCGCCCTGCAGCTTCGCGATCACCGACTCGTCGAGATCGGCGGGCAGCTCGACCAGCGAGAACGACGGCATGATTCGGATTCGGCCGATGTCACCGCGGTTGAGGCCGCCCTCGTTCGCGATCGCGCCGACGATCCAGCCGGGCTGCACGCGGTCGTGGCGGCCGACCTCGACGCGGTACTGCACGAGGTCGTCGCGCTGCGGCCGGTCGCCGCGCGGCTCGCGCTCGCGGCGGTCGCCGCGGTCGCGGTCGCGGCCGCGGTCGTCGAAGGCGCGCAGGTCGTCGGTGCTCGGGTCGAGCAGCAGGGGCGTGTCGCCCTGCGCGACGACGGCGAGCGCGGCGGCGACGTCCTCGTTCGGCATGTCGTGGTGGCGCACGTAGTGGTCGATGATGTCGCGGAACGCCTCGACGCGGTCGGTCTGCTCGAGCGCCGCGGTGATCGCGTCGTCGAAGCGCGACAGGCGGGTCTCGTTGACGTCGTCGATCGTCGGCAGCTTGAGCTGCTCGAGCGGCTGCCGGGTGGTGCGCTCGATGAGGCTCAGCAGGCGCCGCTCGCGCGGGGTGACGAAGCTGATGGCGGTGCCGGAGCGGCCGGCGCGGCCGGTGCGGCCGACGCGGTGCACGTACGACTCGGGGTCGGTGGGGATCGAGTAGTTCACCACGTGGCTGATGCGGTCGACGTCGAGGCCGCGGGCCGCGACGTCGGTGGCGACGAGGATGTCGATGCGGCCCTCCTTGAGGTCGTCGACGATGCGCTCGCGCTGGGCCTGCTGGATGTCGCCGTTGATCGCCGCGGCGGCGAGGCCGCGGGCGCGGAGCCGCTCGGCGAGCTCGTCGGTCTCGCTGCGGGTTCGGGCGAACACGATCATGCCGTCGAAGTCGGTGACCTCGAGGATGCGGGTGAGCGCGTCGACCTTGCGGGCGTGCGCGATCACGAGGTACTGCTGGGCGACGTTCTTCGAGGTGGTCGTCGCCGACTTCACCTGGATCTCGGCCGGGTCGTCGAGGTACTGCTGGGCGAGGCGGCGGATGCGCGGCGGCATCGTCGCCGAGAACAGGGCGACCTGCTTGGTGGCGGGGGTCTCGGCGAGGATCTCCTCGACGTCCTCGGCGAAGCCCATCTTCAGCATCTCGTCGGCCTCGTCGAGCACGAGGTACTCGAGCTGCGAGAGGTCGAGGGTGCCCTTCTTCAGGTGGTCGATGACGCGGCCGGGGGTGCCGACGACGACGTCGACGCCGCGGCGAAGCGCCGACAGCTGCACGCCGTAGGCCTGGCCGCCGTAGACGGGCAGCAGGCGCACCCACGGCATCTTCGAGGCGAAGCTCTCGAAGGCCTCGGCGACCTGGATCGCGAGC
>JAAYAS010000185.1 GCA_012719255.1 Microbacteriaceae bacterium
ACGCCGACGAGCACGACGCGGCCGGCGAGGTCGCGGGCGTAGAACGCCTGCTCGTAGGTGGCGGGGATGCCGACGGCGTCGATGACGACGTCGGCGCCGTCGCCGCCGGTGAGCTCGCGGATCGCCTCGACGGCGTCGCGCTCCTTCGAGTTCACGGCGTGGGTCGCGCCGAACCGCATCGCCTGCTCGAGCTTGCGCCCGTCGACGTCGACGGCGATGATCGTCGTCGCGCCGGCGAGCTTCGCGCCGGCGATCGCGGCGGTGCCGACGCCGCCGCAGCCGATCACCGCGACCGATTCGCCGCGGCGCACCGCGCCGGTGTTGATCGCGGCGCCGGCGCCGGCCATGATGCCGCAGCCGAGCAGGCCGACGGCGGCCGGGTCGGCGCTCGGGTCGACCTTCGTGCACTGGCCGGCGGCGACGAGCGTCTTCTCGATGAACGCGCCGATGCCGAGCGCGGGCGAGAGCTCGGTGCCGTCGTCGAGGGTCATCCTCTGCGCGGCGTTGTGGGTCGCGAAGCAGTACTGCGCCTCGCCGCGCTTGCAGGCGCGGCACTCGCCGCACACGGCGCGCCAGTTCAGCACGACGAAGTCGCCGGGCTCGAGGCCGGTGACGCCGTCGCCGACCTGCTCGACGACGCCCGCGGCCTCGTGGCCGAGCAGGTACGGGTAGTCGTCGCCGATGCCGCCCTGCACGTAGTGGAGGTCGGTGTGGCAGACCCCGCAGGCCTGGATGCGGACGACCGCCTCGCCGGGGCCGGCGTCGGGGACGTTGACGGTGACGAGCTCGACCGGCGCGTTCTTCTCGCGCACGATCACGCCCTGGACTTGCTGCATCGCTGCTCCTTCGTGGCAGGCCGCCGCGGCGCGCGACGGCGCCGGCGGCGGGAGGGGTTCGAGGGTCCCCGGATCATGTCACGCGGGGATCAGCGCGGCCTGACCGGGATGCGCCGGCCCGCCCGGAGCGTGCGGCGGGCGCGCGAACCGGCCCCGGGCATCCTGTCATCGGATGCCCGGGGCCGGTTCGCGTCGGCGGAGTCGCTGCCGGTCAGTCCTTGCCGCGCAGCTTGTCGACGGCGTCGGTGATGCCGTCGCGCACGTCGTCGACCTTCTCCTTGAATCCGGCGGCGGCCTGGTCGCCCTTGCCGTCGCGGCGGAGGTCGTCGTTGTCGGTGACGGCGCCGGCCGCCTCCTTCGCGCGGCCCTTGAGGTCCTCGCCCTTGTGCTCCATGCGGTCGGTCATGCGATCACTCCTTCTCGCTCGTGCGGTCGACGACGACTCTCCCGCACCGCACTGGATGGAGACTGATCGATCCTTGTGGATGTGCGGCGAATCCGGTGCGGCGAGGGCGATCGGGCGCGCTACGCGCGCGGGTCGGCGTTGCGCGCGCGGATCGATGGGAGCGGACCAACGCGCGTCACTGCTCGGCGCCGGCCTCGAGGGCGAGCTGCTGCAGCGCCGCGAGATGTCCGTCGAAGGCACGACGACCGGCGTCGGTGAGTGCGACTCGGGTGCGCCGGCGCCGGTCGTCGTGCTCGGGCGAGGCGTGCTTCGAGGTGGTGGCGTACCCGAGCTCGACGAGGCGTCGAACCGTCTTCGACAGGTTCGCCTCGCTGATGCCGAGCATCTCCATCAGGCCCGGGAACTCGGCGAAGTCGATCGGCCGCAGCATCGCGCACAGGCGCAAGCGGGTCGGGGCGTGGATCGCCTCGTCGAAGCGGGGTTCAGACGGCATCGCGCAGCTCCCGGGCCTGGACCCGGTCGTAGCGGAGGCCGCCGAGGAGCATCGCCAGGAAGGCGATCCCCACCGGTACCGCCGCCCAGGGTCGGTGGTCGCTCGCGACGAGCATCGCGACTGCGAGGAGCGACAGCAGCACGACCGCACCCATCGCGATGAGCAGCGCCAGACTGCGCGGCCCCGCCGGGCGGTTCGCCGACAGCCCCGACTGCTTGGCGAGGCCCCGTTCCATGAGCACGAGAGCGACGCAGGCGCCGATGAGGACGGTCGCCACGGTCGTCGTGCCGTCGAGGATCGGCGCGGCCACGATCGCCGCGGTGATGATCGCGAGCGCGGGGTAGTACCACGCGGCGGCCCGGGTCCGGCGGGCGAGCGTCTCCCGATCGGCCCGCAGCCCGTCGAGGGCGGCCTGTGCGTCGATGCGCCTGCGTCGGTCGTTCGAGTTGGTTTCCATGCGGTTGAGCATTTCACTTGACCCCGGGTTGAGCAAGATGAGCAGCCTGGGAATACGCCGGAAACGATGAAGGCCCCGATCCTCACGGATCGGGGCCTTCGCGCCGCAGACGCTGCGGAATTGGTTGCGGGGGCAGGATTTGAACCTACGACCTCCGGGTTATGAGCCCGGCGAGCTACCGAACTGCTCCACCCCGCGGCACGAATGAACACATTACCAGACCGTTGCACGGAAGTCCAACTCTGTTCACCTGACCTCGCCTGAGCACGGGCACCGGAGCCGCTTCGTGCAACGAGGAAGGCCCCGATCCGTGAGGATCGGGGCCTTCGTGCCGCAGACGCTGCGGAATTGGTTGCGGGGGCAGGATTTGAACCTACGACCTCCGGGTTATGAGCCCGGCGAGCTACCGAGCTGCTCCACCCCGCGGCACAAGGATCAACACTAGCACAGGACTCCGCCGATGCAAGCGGGATGCGTGTCGGCGCGGCATCAGCGGAGCGGGCGCTCGACGACGCCGGCCGACGAGGAGCCCACCGCGAGGACCCCGCCGGCGAGAACCCCGCCGGCGATGTCGGAGGCTCGTGGTCCGATGGAATCGATCGAGAGCTCCACCCGCATCGACTGCACCGAGGAGGTGCGCGACATGTCCGAGTCCGACGCTCCCCCACCCATCCCCGACCGGTCCGAGCAGCCCCGCCGGCCCGCCCCCTTCGTCGCCGCGCGCGCGGCGATCGACGCCGTCGCGACGCTGCTGCACGAGTCGCAGCGCGGCCGCGCCATCGCCGACCACCTCGACACGCTCGCCATGCACGCGGCCTGGCGGACCGTGACCGACCTCACCCGCGGCCGCGACTCCTCGTGCTTCGACGCCGAGCTGCTCTCGGCGGCGGCCGAGATCGGCATCGCGACCCGCGCCTCCGATCGCACCGTGCTGCGCCGCATCTACCGGGCGGTCGACCTGCACGAGCGGTTCCCGGCCACGGCCGCGCGGTTCAGCACGGGCGCGGTCACCCTCGCCCACGTCGAGGCGATCATCGACGAGGGGCAGTGCCTCCTCGACGACGACGCGCTCCTCGCCGAGTACGAGGCCGATCTGCTCGACCGCGCGCCCGAGTGCACGCCCGGGCAGCTGCGGTCCGCCGCCCGGCGCGTCGCCGCCGAGCTCGACCCGGCGGGGTTCGCCGAGCGGCACGGCCGCGCGAAGGCAGAGCGGCACGTGCGCGTCGACGACCTCGCCGACGGCATGAGCCTCCTCACGGCGCTGCTCCCCTCGACCGTGGCGCACGCGATCCACGACCGCCTCACCGAGCTCGCCCGCACCTGCGACCGCGAGCGCGACGCGTGGGGCCGCGACCGGCCGGGCGGGCCCCTCGGCCCCGACGCCGACGCGCCCGTCGTGCCCTGGTGCCGCTGCACCGGCGAGCCCGGATGCGCGTGCCGACCCGACGACGCCGGCTGCGGTTGCGACGCCCCCGATCACGCGACGAGCAGCGGGCTGCGTCCCGCCCGGGGCGCCGGCGACCGGGCGGAGGCGCACGAGCCCGACGACGAGGCCGCCGAGTCGCTCCGCGACGAGCGGCGCTTCGACGAGATGCGCGCCGACGCGCTCGCCGACCTGCTGCTCGCGGGCCGGCTCGACGCCCGCTCGCCGCACGCGGCGATCAACGGCATCCGCGGGCGGGTCGCGATCACCGTTCCCGCGCTGACGCTGGTCGGCGTCGACGACGAGCCGGCGATGCTCGACGGCGTCGGCCCCATCCCCCTCGACGCCGCGAAGGCGCTCTGCGCCGGCGCGTCGGTGTGGTTGCGGCTGCTCACCGATCCGGCGACGGGCGAGGCGATCACCGCCGATGCCTACCGCCCCACCGCCGAGCTGCGCCGCTTCGTCGAGACCCGCGACCAGCACTGCCGCGCACCCGGCTGCCGCCGCGCCGCGATCCGCTGCGACTTCGACCACACCCTGGCGCACGCCGAGGGCGGGCCGACCTCGAGCACGAACGGCGCCATGCTCTGCCGCCGCCACCACACGATGAAGCACCGCGGCTGGCGGCTCGTGCAGTCGCGGCGGGGCGCGCTCACCTGGATCAGCCCGAGCGGACGCCGCCGCGCGAGCACCCCGAACCGCGCGGCCCGGCCCTGGACCGCCGCGCGCCTCGCCGAGTTCCGCCGGACGGCCTGAACGGAGGCACCACCCGCTGGCCGTACCCGTCGAGCGGTCCGACGCCGGCCCGACCGGCTCAGCCGGCGCGCACCTCGCGCACCCGGCCGCTCCAGCGCGCCCACAGCACGATCGGCACGATGAGCAGGGCGAGCACTCCCCCGACGACGCCGAGCGCCTCGTAGCTCCAGCCCGCCATGATCAGCCCCGACGCACCGCCGCCGGTCGCGCCCGCGAGCGAGATGAGCACCTCGATCGTGCCCTGCGTCTTCGGCCGGTTCTCGGGCACCGTCGCGTCGACCACGAGCGCGGTGCCCGCGATGAGCCCGAAGTTCCAGCCGACGCCGAGCAGCACGAGCGCGACGATCAGCAGCGTCAGCGAATCGCCCGGCGCGATCGCCGCCAGCGCGCCCGACACGAGCAGCGTCGCGCCCGAGGCCACCGCCATCGGGATGCGGCCGACCCGGTCGACGAGCCGCCCGGTGACGAGCGACGGCAGGTACATCGCGCCGATGTGCAGCCCGATGACGAGGCCCACCGGTCCGAGCCCGTGCCCGAAGTGCTCCATGTGCACCGGCGTCATCGTCATGATCGCGACCATCGTGATCTGCGAGAGCACCATCACCGCCGCGCCGACGACCGCGCCGAACCCGACCCGCGGGCGCTCGGCGGGAGCGTCCGAGCGCGCGGCCGCGGCCTCCCGCTCGCGCTCGTGCTCGCGGTCGGCGATCTCCCGCGCGACGAGGTACGGATCGGGCCGCAGCAGCGCGAAGAGCACCGCGCCCGCGCCGAGGAACGCCACCGCCGCGAGCAGGAACGGGCCCGCGTACCGGGGCAGCCCCATCCCGTCGGCGAGCGCCCCGAGCGGCGCCACGAGGTTCGGTCCGGCGACCGCGCCGAGCGTCGTCGACACCATCGCGACGCTCACCGCCGTCGCCCTCCGCGCAGGCGGGGCGAGGTCGGTGCCGGCGTAGCGGGCCTGCAGGTTCGTCGAGGTGCCGGCGCCGTACACGAACAGCGAGGCGAGCAGCAGCCAGACGCTCCCGACCGCCGCCGAGAGCACCACCGCGATCGCGCCGACGCCGCCGGTGAGGAAGCCGAGCCCGAGGCCGATGCGCCGGCCCCAGCGCTGCGCGATGCGGCCGACGACGAACGCCGACAGTGCCGCGCCGAGCGTGAACAGCATCGACGGCACGCCGCCGAAGCGCTCCGAGCCGAGCAGCTCGGTCGCGAGCAGCGAGCCGACGGTGATGCCCGCCGCGAGGCCGGCGCCCCCGAGCACCTGGCTCGCGACGACCACCCGCAGCGTGCGGCGCTGCAGCCGCTCGCGGGCGGCGGGGTCGGCGACCGCGTCGGCGTGGGCGATCCGCTGCGTCATGGTCGGCTCCTTCCGGCGGCGTCGCCGTGCATCGCGCGCGGCCCGACCGCGCGGTTCGCGACCGAACCTAGCACCGCAGGCCGCCCTCCTCGACGGGTGGGCGGCCTGCGGCGGCGGGATGCGCGGGGCGGGTCAGTTCTCGAGGCGCCCCTCGGCCTCGGCGGCGCGCTCGAGCGCCTCGACCATGCGGCGGTCGGCCTCGGCCGCTCCCACGAGGTCGTTCTCCTGGTACGCCTTCGTGCGGTCCTCGAGCGCCTTCGACGCGTCGGCGATCGCCTGCTCGAGGTCGGCGCGCGCGTCGCCGGTGCCGGCGGCCGGCGGGGCCGGGGCGGTCGTCGCGTCGGGCGCGTCGGTGTCCTCCGGGGCGTCGGTCTCGGCGGGCAGGTCGTCCTCGGGGGCCTCGGCGTCGGGCACCTCGACGTTCGGGTCGCTGATGAGGTCGTCGATGTTCGAGTCGCCCGCCTCCGAGCCCGAGTCGCCGCCGAACAGCGAGTCGAGCGCGGCGTCGAGGGTGTCCTCGAACGCGACCTTGTCGCCGAACGCGACGAGCACGCGGCGCAGCAGCGGGTAGCTCGTCTCGCCGGTCGACTGCACGTAGACCGGCTGCACGTAGAGGAAGCCGTCGCCGACCGGAACGGTGAGCAGGTTGCCGCGGAGCACCTCGGTGCGGCCGCCGCGCTCGAGGATGTTCAGCTCGTTCGCGACGGTGGCGTTCGAGTTGAAGATGTTCTGCACCTGGCCGGGGCCGTTCACCGAGTCGTTCTGGATCTGCAGCAGCGTGAGCGTGCCGTAGTCGTCGGCGACCGTGCCGTCCTGGTTGCCGGCGTTCGCGTTCGCCGAGAGGTAGCCGGTGAGCACGTTGCGGGTCGCCGCGCCCTCCCGCACGTACGGGATGAACGTCGAGTAGATCGAGAACGCCGGGTCCTGGTCGGGCATCTGCATGGTGAGGAAGTACGGCGGCTGCGTCGGCTTCGCCTCGCCCGAGGCGGCCGGGTCGCTCGGCGTCTGCCACGCGTTGGTCTGGTTGTAGTAGACGTTCGCGTTCGTCACGTGGTAGGTCGACAGCACCTGGCGCTGCACCTTGAAGAGGTCCTCGGGGTAGCGGACGTGGCTGAGCAGGTCGCCCGACATCTCCGAGATCGGCTCGATGGTGTTCGGGAAGATCTTCTGCCAGGTCTGCAGGATCGGGTCCTCGGTGTCCCACGCGTAGAGCGTCACCGAGCCGTCGTACGCGTCGACGGTCGCCTTCACCGAGTTGCGGAGGTAGTTCACCGTCGGCGTCGGGAACTGCGGCGCCGGCGTGTTCGAGTCGGCGATCGCCTGCGCGATCGACGTCTGCGTCGAGTACGGGTACTTGTCGGTCGTCGTGTAGCCGTCGATCATCCACACGATGCGGCCGTCGACCACCGACGGGTACGGGTCGGAGTCGAGCGTGAGGTACGGCGCGGCGGCCTGCACGCGCTGCGCCGGGTGGCGGTCGTAGAGGATCTGCGACTCGTCGTTCACCGCGTCGGAGAGCAGGATCTGCTCCGACTGGAACTTGATCGCGTAGACGAGGCGGTTGAAGAGGTTGCCGACCGAGGGGCCGCCCTCGCCGGTGAACGTGTTGTACGACTCGGTCGCGCCGTCGGCGCCCGACACGTGGTCGAACTCGGCGGGCGCAGCGCCGTCGGGGGCGCCGACGATCGAGTAGAGCGGCGAGTTCTCGCCGAAGTAGACGCGCGGCTCGAAGTCGCCGAGGGCGCCCTGCTGGGGCATGCCCGAGGCGAAGAACAGCGGCTGGCCGTCGGGGCCGCGCTGGTTGCCGTAGCCGGCGACGAGGCCGTAGCCGTGCGTGTAGACGGTGACCTGGTTCACCCACGACTGCGCCTCGGGGCCGAGGCCGCCGATGTTGATGTCGCGCACCGCGAGCACGGCGTCCTGGGTCTTGCCGTCGATCTCGTAGCGGTCGACGTCGAGCTCGGTCGGGAAGGTGTAGTACGCCTTCTCCTGCTCGAACTGCGCGTAGGTCGACGACACGAGCGCGGGGTCGAGGATGCGGATGTTCGCGGTGGTCTCCGCGTCCTGCCGCAGCTGGCCCGGCTCGGCGGTGGTGACGCCCTCGTAGGGCACGACCCGCACATCCGCGATGTCGTAGGCGTCGCGGGTGGCGTCGATGTTGTGCTGGATGTACTCGGCCTCGAGCGCCTGCTCGTTCGGGCCGACCTGGAAGGTCTGGATCGCCCAGGGGTAGGCGGTGCCGACGACGAGGCCGACGACCACGAGGCCGGCGACGCCGACGACCGGGAGGGTCCAGCGGCCGGCGACCGCGGCGAAGAAGAACAGCAGCGCGACGATCATCGCGGCGCCGGCGAGGATCGCCAGGCCCGGGATCGAGGCGTGCGTGTCGGTGTAGAGCGCACCGGCCCAGCGGCCGTTCGTCTGCGTGAGCGTCTCGTAGCGGTCGAACCAGAAGTTGATGCCCTGGGTGATGACGAACAGGCCCGCGAGCACGGCGATGAGGATGCGCGAGGCCTTCGCGATGACGACCTCGCGGCCGGTCACGCGGATGCCGCCGTAGAGGTACGAGGTGGCGACGCCGACGACGAGCGCGGCGAGCAGCGCCGCGCTCGCGAAGCCGACGACCCCGCGCCAGAACGGCAGCTGGAAGACGTAGAAGCCGACGTCCATGCCGAAGACCGGGTCCTCGATGCCGAAGGGCGTCGAGTTGAGGAACTGCAGCACCGCCGGCCACGAGTTCGCGACCGCGAGGCCGGCGAGCAGCGCCGGCACCACCGGCACGAGCACGAACACCACGCGGCGCACCGGCTCGAGCATCTTCTGGTACTCGTTGAGCTGCTGCGAGAGCTTCGCGTAGACCGGACGGGTGCGGTAGGCGATCTGCAGCACGACGAGCAGCGGCAGGGCCATCATGACGAAGCCGATCGCGAACATCACCGCGGTCGAGATCCAGCGGGTCGTGAGCACGCCGAGGAAGCCGAGCTGGTCGTACCAGAGGATGTCGGCGTAGTAGCCCGTCGCGCCGAAGAAGATCACCACGAGCGCGACGACGATGCCGATCGTGACGACGAGCGGTCCGAATCGCCTCCCGCTCGTCGGGTTCGGCGTCGGCTTCGGCGTCGGGGATGCGGGAGCGCTCACTGGGGTCCTGTCGTCTCGTCGGGAACGGGCTTGGCAGTCCGCACGAGTCTAACCGGCGGGCCGTCGCCGCCCCGGTCGGGCGGCGTCAGGCCTGGGGCGCGTTCGCTGCGAGCGCATCCGCGCAGGTGCGCAGCCCGTCCGCATCCCCGCTCGCGTTCGCCTCGACGACCGCGATCGCCTCGGCGAGGTCGTCGACGGCGTACACCGGCAGCTCGCCGGGCACGCCGCCGGCGAGCGCCTCGGCGCAGTTCGCCTCGTCCGCGAGGAAGTAGTCGGCCCCGATCTCGACCGCCGCGAAGAGCTTCTGGCGGATGCCGCCGATCGGGCCGATCTCGCCGTCGACGCCGATCGAGCCCGAGCCGGCGACGACGAGCCCGCCGGTGAGGTCGCCCGGCTCGAGCTTGTCGACGATCGCGAGCGCGAACATCATGCCGGCGCTCGGGCCGCCGACGTCGCCGAGCTCGATGTCGACGTCGAACGGCAGCGAGAGGTCCTCGCGCACGGTGACGCCGAGCAGCGCCCGGTCGCCGTCGGGGGTGGCGGTGAGCCGCGGGGTGATCGACTCGACCCGCTCCTCGCCGTCGCGGCGGAAGGCGATGTCGATCGGCGCCGTCGGCAGCTCGATCGCGCGGATCGAGGCGAGATCGGTGACCGGGTCGTCGCCGTAGCGCAGCAGCACGTCGCCGACCTCGAGGATGCCCGCCGAGGGCGAGTCGGCGGGCACGTCGGCGACGACGAGCTCGACGCCGACCTCGTGGCCGAGGTGCCGCAGCGCCGCCGCGACCGCCGTGCCCTGCGAGTGGGTCATCAGCTCGGCGTTCTCGGCGCTGCGCTCCTGCGCGGTCTGCCCCGGCGGGTAGTACACCTCCATCGGCAGCACGTCGCGCGAGGGCACGAGGTAGGAGGTGGCGAGCTCGAACCAGCTCGGCCGGTGCTCGGGGTTGCCGGCGATGTTCACGGTCATCACGGTGAGCGCGCCGTCCGCGTCGTAGCTCTCGGCGCCGTCGATCGTGATGACGTCGACCTCGGTGCGCTCGCCGTCCTCGTCGCGCACCTCGGCGGTGCTCAGCGCGTTGAAGGCCGGCCCGGGCTGCCGGATCACGTACGGCGAGGGCGTGAACGAGAGGCCGAGCAGCAGCGCGAGGCCCGCGATGAGGCTGCGGCGCCCCCAGCGGCCGGTCGGCGCGGGGCGCTCGGGGCGCCCGTCGGCGGCGGTCGCGGTGGCGGGATGCGCGGGGTTCGGGATCACGTGGCGGCGGCTCTCGGTGCGGGTCGGGTCGGATGCGGCGCCGGGGCGCGCGCTCGGCGGCCGTGCGCTCTCAGTGAACGCGCGCGGCGCGCTGGGGCGGCGCTCGGCGCGCCCTGGTTACTGTAGAGCGACCCGCTGGGAGGAGCGAAGTCCCATGAACGAGCACGACGACCCCCGCCGCGACGGCGACGGCGACGAGGGCCGCCCCGAGGACGAGCTGCGCCGCATCCTCGAGCAGCTCCTCGGCGGCGGCATGATCGACCCCGACAAGCTCGCCGGCGTCGCCGGCCTGCCCGCCGACCCCGCGATGCTCGCGCAGATGATGCAGCAGATGCAGCGCGCGATGTCGCAGCCCGCCGGCGACGAGGTCGACTGGGACCTCGTGCGCGACTCGGCCCGCCGCGCCTCGCCCGAGAACCGCGAGGTCGACGAGAACGAGCGCGCGCAGTACGGCCAGGCGTTCAACGTCGCCGGCCTCTGGCTCGGCGAGGCGACCGCCGTCGGCGACCTCCGCGAGGCGCCGCGCGCCATCACCCGCCACGAGTGGATCTCGCTGACGCTGCCGGTGTGGCGCGAGATGTGCGACCCGGTCGCGACGAGCATCTCGAACGCGCTCATGGGCATGCTCGACCAGCAGGCCCCCGAGGAGCTGCGCGAGATGCTCTCGCGCTCGACGCCGATGGTGCGCTCGATGGGCCGGGCGATGTTCGCCATGCAGATGGGCCAGACGCTCGGCCGGCTCGCGAACGACGTGCTCGCCGGCGGCGACATCGGCATGCCGGTGCTCCCCCACGGCGCCGCCGCGCTCGTGCCGCAGAACGTCGCCGCCTGGGCCGAGGGCCTCGAGCTCGACTTCGGCGAGGTGGTGCTCTGGTTCGCGGTGCGCGAGCTCGCGCACGCGCACCTGTTCCAGCACGCGAAGTGGCTGCGGCTGCACCTCGAGACGAGCATCGCCGAGTTCGCCGCCGGCATCACCATCGACGCCTCGCGCATCGAGGACGCCGTGCGCGAGCTCGACCTCCACTCCCCCGACGAGCTGCGCGAGGTGCTCGCCTCGGGCCGGCTCATTCCGCCGCGCACGCCCGAGCAGGAGCTCGCGCTCGAGCGGCTCGAGACGATGCTCGCGCTCATCGAGGGCTGGGTCGACGTCGTCACCGCCGACGCGACCACGCGGCTGCCGAACTCGGCGCGCATCGCCGAGATGGTGCGCCGCCGCCGCGCCACCGGCTCGCCGGCCGAGCGGGCGTTCGGCTCGCTCGTCGGCCTCGAGATCCGCCCCCGCCGCCTGCGGGAGGCCGCCGCGATGTGGCGCGAGGTCACCGAGCGGCTCGGCGCCGAGGCGCGCGACTCGCTCTGGGACCACCGCGACGCCGTGCCCGGCGCCGCCGACATCGACGACCCCTCGGCGCTCGTCGACCGGCTCGCCGACGGCGGCGAGGAGCGCGTGCTCGACGAGCTCGACAGCGACCTGCAGCGGCTGCTCGACGACCCCGACTCGTTCGGGGATGCGCCGAGCGGCGGCGAGGTGCCCGGCGCCGGGCCGGATGCGGGGCCCGAGGGCGACGGTCCCGGTGCCGGCCCCGAGCCGGACCCCGACGGGGGGCCGGCGCCGCAGCGCTGATCGGCCCGGCCCGCGCCGGGCCTGTGGATGGATCGAGCGGGTCCCGTCGGCCCGCGCCATGATGCGCGTGTGCGCTACCGACTCGACCCCGACCTGCCCGAGACGCTCGCCGCGCCCGACCGCCTGCGGCTCGGCGGCCGCAGCGCCCGCGCCGAGCTGCCCGACACGGCCCTCGTGCGGGCGCTCATCGAGGAGGCCCGGCTCGGCACGACCCGGGCGGGCCTCGAGCGCCGCGCGCGCCGCTTCTCGTCGGTGCCGGCCGCCGAGCGCGCCGCCTGCATCGACGCGCTGCTCGCCGCCTGCGACCCGGTGCCGCCGGTCGCGCCGCCGCGGCTGCTCGTGCTCGTGCGCGCGACGCCGGCGAGCGCGCCGCTCGGGCGGCGCATCGCGCGCGAGCTCCTCCGCCGCGGGCATCGCGCGCTCGTCGGCGCGGCCGACTCGCCGCCGCGCACCGTCGAGGGCGAGACCGCGGGCCTCGTCGTCGACGTCGCCGACCGGGTGCTCGAGCCGCACCGGCACCTGCCGCTCGTGTCGGCCGATCTGCCGCATCTCGCAGTGGTGCGGGAGCCGGGCCGGCATCTCATCGGGCCGGCGGTGCTGCCGGGCCGCTCACCCTGCCTGCGCTGCGACGAGCTGCACCGCGTCGAGGCCGAGCGCGCCTGGGCGGTGGTCGCGCCGCAGCTGCTGCGGCTCGCGCCGCCGCCCGCCGACGACGAGCTCGAGTGGCGCACCGGGCTGCAGCTCGGGGCGCTCGTCGAGAGCCTGCTTCGGGCGCTCGTCGCCGCCGAGCGCGCCCCGGCGCATCCGCTGCTCGGCGGGCGGGTGACGGTCGAGGCGACCGGCGAGGTCACCTCGTGCGCGGTGCCGTTCCACGACGGATGCGGTTGCCGAGCTCTGCCGCGAACCGCGACACCGGCGCCGTCGAGCCGTCGCGGCGCGGCAGCGGCGCCCACGAGAGGTGCAGCTCGCGCCGGGCGCGGGTGATCGCGACGTAGAGGAGCCGCCGCTCCTCGTCGACGAGGGCGGGGTCGTGGAGCGATTGCGCGCTCGGCAGCCGGCCCTCGACGAGGCCCGCGATGAGCACGCGGTCCCATTCGAGGCCCTTCGCGGTGTGGATGGTCGCGACGGCGACCGCGTCGAGCGTCGGCTCGTGGCCGAGGCGGGCGCGCAGCTGCAGGTCGGCGGCGAACTCGGCGAGGGTGGTGCCGGGCTCGGCGGCGTCGGCGAGGCGCACGATCGCGTCGAGCGAGCGCCACACCTCCTGCAGCTCGCCGGACTCGGCCGGCGGCTCGACGGTCCAGCCGCGGTCGCGGAGCACGTCCGACACCGCCTGGAAGAGCGGCTTGCCGGCGTCCTGGCCGGCGACGACGGCGGCGGCGCAGCCGGCGATCGCGGCGCGCACCTCGGGCCGCTGGAAGAACGGGCCGCCGCCCGAGACGCGGTACGGGATGCCCGCATCCTGCAGCGCCTGCTCGATCGGCGCGGTCTGCGCGTTCGTGCGCACGAGCACGGCGATCGAGGCGGGCGCCTCGCCGTCGGCGACGGCGGCGGCGATCTCGGCGGCGATGGCGCGGGCCTCGGCCCGCTCGTCGGGGTGCTCGTCGAGCACGGGCGCGGCGTCGCGGCCGGCGGGGGCGGCGCCGTCGGCGCGCACGAGCACGACCGAGTGGTCGATGCGGGCGGCGAGCGCGTTCGCGGCGGCGAGGATCGGCGGGGCCGAGCGGTAGTTCTCGTCGAGCCGCACGGTGCGGGCGTCGGGGAAGTCGCGGTCGAAGTCGACGAGGTAGCGCGAGGTCGCGCCGGTGAACGAGAAGATCGTCTGCGCCGGGTCGCCGACGACGCACAGCTCGCGGCGGTTGCCGAGCCAGAGCCGCAGCAGCCGCTGCTGCAGGGGCGAGACATCCTGGTACTCGTCGACGACGAAGAAGCGGTACTGCTCGCGCACCTGCTGGGTGATCCACGCCTCGGTCTCGAGCATCCCCGCGGTGGCGAGCAGCGCGTCCTCGAAGTCGAGCACGCGGCGCTCCTCCTTGATGCGCTCGTAGGCGTCGGCGATGCCGATCATCGCCTGCGGCTCGAGCCGGGCGGGCGGCGCGAGGAGGCCGTTGTCGAGGTGCGCGGCGAACTCGTCGACGGTGAGCTCGAGCACCTTGCGCCGCTCGATGAGCTCGGCGGCGTCGCGCACGCCGGCGGGGTCGATGCGCACGCCGACGCGCTCGGCGGCCTCGGCGACGAAGCGCGATTTCGAGCCGATGACGCGGGGCGCATCGCCGCCGATGACGTGCGGCCAGAAGTACGAGAGCTGCCGCATCGCCGCCGAGTGGAAGGTGCGGGCCTGCACCGTCGGCACCCGCAGCTGCGCGAGCCGGCCGCGCAGCTCGCCCGCGGCGCGGTTGGTGAAGGTCAGCGCGAGCACCCGGTCGGGGTCGTAGACGCCGGTGCGCACGCCGTAGGCGATGCGATGGGTGATGGTGCGGGTCTTGCCGGTGCCGGGGCCGGCGAGGATGCGCACGGGGCCGACGAGCGCGAGCGCGGCCTCGCGCTGTCCGGGGTTGAGGTCGGCGAGCAGCCGCCCGCCGGGCTCGTCGGCGGCGCCGGCGTCAGTCAATCCGGCCCTCGAGCCAGTCGTCGATCATCGATCGGGCGATCGAGGCGCGGCCGGGCAGCAGCTCGGGCCGCTCGCGCAGCTCGTCGCGGGTGAACCAGCGCACCTCGGCGATCTCGGTGCCGTCGG
>JAAYAS010000186.1 GCA_012719255.1 Microbacteriaceae bacterium
CGAGCACGTGCTGCTGCTCGGCCGGCGCAAGGCGGCGGCCGTCGCGGCGCGTCTGGCGGAGGAGGATCCGGCGTTCGACGGGCTCGTGATCGGCGGCGACTCGATGTTCGAGCTCGACGGCGCGATCCACGGCAAGCCCGGCACTCCCGAGAAGGCGCTCGAGCGCTGGCGGCAGCAGCGCGGCCGCACCGGCACGCTCTGGTCGGGCCACTGGCTCGTCGACCGCCGCGGCGGCCACGACGGGGGCGAGGGCGTCGGCGCGGTGAAGTCGGCCGAGGTGACGTTCGTCGACGACCTCGGCGACGACGAGATCGAGGCGTACATCGCGTCGGGCGAGCCGCTGCAGGTCGCGGGCGCGTTCACGATCGACTCGCTCGGCGGCGCGTTCATCGAGCGCATCGACGGCGACCCCTCGACGGTGATCGGCATCTCGCTGCCGGTGGTGCGCGCGCTCTCGCGCGAGCTCGGATGCCCGTGGCCGGGCTTCTGGAACCGGCCCGGCGCGGCCTCGTAGCCCGCCGCAGCGCGCGCCCCGCGGCGCATCCCCCGCCCCGCATCCTCGCGGGAGAATCATTCCGGCCCGCCGCGGTGCTCCGCGGCGGGCCGGATCGCACGATCGCGCTCCCCTCGAACCTCGTGCACGACCCAGACTCACGCTACTGCGAATCATTCGCAACAGTGAATCCGCGGGGCCGTCGGCCCCGACGCGTCAGGTCGTCGACGTCCCGCCCTCCGCATCCGGATCGGCGGCCGCGCCGGCGAACTGCGAGTCGTAGAGGCGGCGGTAGGCGCCGTGCGCGGCGAGCAGCGACTCGTGCGTGCCCTGCTCGACGATGCGCCCCTCCTCCATCACGAGGATGAGGTCGGCGTCGCGGATCGTCGACAGCCGGTGCGCGATCACGAAGCTCGTGCGGCCCTGCCGCAGCGCGGCCATCGCGTGCTGCAGCAGCAGCTCGGTGCGGGTGTCGACCGAGCTCGTCGCCTCGTCGAGGATGAGCACGGCCGGGTCGGCGACGAACGCGCGGGCGATCGTGATGAGCTGCTTCTCGCCCGCCGAGACGTTCGACGCCTCCTCGTCGAGCACGGTGTCGTAGCCCTCGGGCAGCGAGTGCACGAAGCGGTCGACGTAGGTGGCGCGGGCGGCCTCGAGCACCTCCTCGTCGGTCGCCGACTGCCGGCCGTAGCGGATGTTCTCGCGGATCGTGCCCTGGAACAGCCACGGGTCCTGCAGCACCATGCCGGTGCGGGCGCGCACCTCGCGGCGGCGCAGCTCGCCGATCGGCTGGCCGTCGAGGAGGATCTCGCCGCCGTCGAGCTCGTAGAACCGCATGATGAGGTTGACGAGCGTCGTCTTGCCGGCGCCGGTCGGGCCGACGATCGCGACGGTCTGCCCGGGTTCGACGGCGAACGAGAGCTCGCGGATGAGCTCGCGGTCGTCGGAGTACGAGAACTCGACGTCGCGGAACTCGATGCGGCCCGGGCCGGGCTCGAGCGCCGGTGCGTCGGCGGCGTCCTGCGGCTCGTCGTCGGCGTCGAGCAGCTCGAACACGCGCTCGGCCGAGGCGGTCGCCGATTGCACGACCGCGGCCATGCTGCCGAGCTGCGCGAGCGGCTGGGTGAACTGCTGCGAGTACTGGATGAACGCCTGCACGTCGCCGAGGCGCAGCTGGCCGCTCGCGACCTGCAGGCCGCCGAGCACCGCGATGCCGACGTACGAGAGGTTCCCGGCGAAGTGCATCAGCGGCATCATCGACCCCGAGAGGAACTGCGCGCGGAACGCGGCCCGGAACAGCTGCTCGTTCTCCTCGTCGAAGGCGCGGCGCACCTCCTCCTCGCGGCCGTAGACGCGCACGAGCGCGTGGCCCGAGAACGACTCCTCGACGCGCGAGTTCAGCCGGCCGGTGCGCTTCCACTGCGCCTGGAAGCTCTTCTGCGAGCGCGGCCCGATGATCGCGAAGATGCCGCCGATGATCGGCAGCACGATGAGCGCGACGAGCGCGAGCTGCCACGAGATCGAGAACATCATGCCGAGCACGCCGAGCACGGTGAGCACCGAGGTGAGCGCGTAGATGAGCGACTGCTGCAGCGCGTTGGTGATGTTGTCGACGTCGTTCGTCACCCGGCTGAGCAGTTCGCCGCGCTTCACGCGGTCGAAGTAGCGCAGCGGCAGGCGGTGGATCTTCTCCTCGACGTCGGCGCGCAGCCGGTACATCGCGAGCACGACGATGCGGTTGAGCACGTAGCCGGCGAGGTAGTCGGCGAGGTTCGCGAACAGGTAGATGATCACGACCCAGAGCAGCACGGTGCCGAGGCGCATGAAGTCGATGCCCTGGCCGGGCACGATGTCCATCACCGCGACCATCGCCGCGAAGTCGGTCTGGCCGGCGGCCTCGAGCCCGTCGACGACCTCCTGCTTGCTCGCGCCGCTCGGCATCTGCGACGAGACGACGCCCTCGAAGATGATGTTCGTCGCCTCGCCGAGCACCCGCGGGGCGGCGACGGTGAGCGCCACCCAGATGATGCCGAGGCCGGTGGCGGCCCAGAACTGGCCGGCCCAGGGCCGCAGGAGGCCGAGCAGCCGCTTGAAGCTCGGCCAGAAGTGCTTCGCCGGACGGGTGTCGGCGCCCATGCCGTGTCCGCCGCTCGCCATCGAGGCGGCGGCGACCGCCTCCTCGTCGAACTCGTCGTCGGCGGTGGCGTCGGTCGCGGTGTCGGGGTCGACGGCCGGGTCGAGCACGGCCTCGGCCGCGTCGTCGGGATGCCGGGGGTCGCGCGCGCTCATGCCTGGGCCTCCGCTCCGAGCTGGGATGCGACGATCTCGCGATAGGTCTCGCTGGTCTCGAGGAGCTCGTCGTGGGTGCCGTCGCCGACGACGCGGCCGTCGTCGAGCACGATGATGCGGCCGGCGTCGGTGATCGTCGACACGCGCTGGGCGACGACGAGCTTCGTGACCTCGGGCAGCTCGGTCCACAGCGCGCGCCGCAGGCGGGCGTCGGTGGCGAGGTCGAGCGCCGAGAACGAGTCGTCGAACACGAGCGTGTGCGGCTCGTGGATGATCGCGCGGGCGATCGACAGCCGCTGCCGCTGGCCGCCCGAGACGTTCGTGCCGCCCTGCGAGATCGGCGCGTCGAGCCCGTCGGGCAGCTCGCGCACGAAGCCGGCGGCCTGCGCGATCTCGAGCGCCCGCCACATCTCGTCGTCGGTCGCGCCCTCGCGGCCGAACTCGAGGTTCGAGCGGATCGTGCCCGAGAAGAGGAACGGCCGCTGCGGCACGAGCCCGATGCCCGACCACAGCGCGGCCGGGTCGGCCTCGCGCACGTCGACGCCGCCGACGCGCACCGCGCCGGCGGTGACGTCGAACAGCCGCGGCACGAGGTTGACGAGCGTCGTCTTGCCCGCGCCGGTCGAGCCGATGATCGCGACGGTCTGGCCGGGCTCGACCGCGAACGACACGTCGTCGAGCACCGGCTGCTCGGCGCCGGGATAGGCGAAGCCGACGCGATCGAACTCGATGCGCCCGGGCTCGGGCAGGGTCTCGGGCCCCGCATCCGGGATGCGCAGCGAGGTGTCGGTGCCGAGCACCTCGCCGATGCGGTCGGCGCAGACGGCGGCGCGCGGGATCATCGTCGTCATGAAGCTCACCATGATCACGCCCATGAGGATCTGCATCACGTAGGCCATGTAGGCGATGAGCGTGCCGACGTCGCCGACGCCCTGATCGATGCGGATGCCGCCGAACCAGATGACGCCGACGATCGTCACGTTCATCACGATCGAGGCGAGCGGGAACACCGCGACGAAGAGGTTGCCGATGCGGCGGCCGGTGTCGAGCATGTCCTCGTTCGCGACGCGGAACCGCTCGCGCTCGATGTCCTCGCGCACGAACGCCCGCACCACGCGGATGCCGGTGAGCTGCTCGCGCAGCACGCGGTTCAGCGCGTCGAGCTTGCCCTGGTACGAGCGGAACAGCGGGATCATCCGGCCGACGACGATGCCGACGATGACGAGCAGCACCGGCACCGCCACGGCGATGAGCCAGCTCAGGCCGACGTCCTGCCGCAGCGCCATGATCACGCCGCCGATCGCGAGCATCGGCGCCGACACGAGCATCACCATGCCCATCTGCGCGAGCATCTGCACCTGCTGCACGTCGTTCGTGTTGCGGGTGATCAGCGAGCCCGCGCCGAAGCGGCTCACCTCCCGCTCGCTGAACGACGACACCCGGCGGAACACCGCGCTGCGCAGGTCGCGGCCCATCGCCATCGCCGCGCGCGAGGCGCAGAAGATCGCGACGATGTTCGCGCTGATCTGCAGGAACGCGATGAGCAGCATGAACAGGCCGGTGCGCCAGATGTAGTCGATGTCGCCCTTCGCGACGCCGTTGTCGATGATGTCGGCGTTGAGGGTCGGCAGGAACAGGGCGCCGAGCGCCTGCAGGAACTGGAACACGAGCACGCCGGCGACGGCGAGCCAGTGCGGTTTCAGGTAGCGGACGAGGAGTCGGCCGATCATGTTTGGGGTCCTTCTGCGAGTGATGCCGAGATGCCCGCGGCGCGGGAGGCGTCCGGATCGGGCGGCATCGGTGCGAGGATCATCGTGCCACGAGCCGCCGACACCCGCACCGTCGATTCGGACGATCCTGCGGCGCCGCGGCCCGCGGCGGCGATCGCGCCGGGCCGCGGCGGTTCAGGGGATGCGGATGCAGCACTCGGGCGGCTCGGATGCGCGCCTGCTCGGCTTGGGCGCATGACCAGCGACGCAGTGATCACCACGTACCTCCAGGACCACCGGGCCGGCTCCATCGCGGGCATCGACATGTTCCAGCGGGTCGCCGAGCACCACAACGACCCCGAGGTGCGCGAGGCCGTGGCCCGCATCGCGGTCGAGGTCGAGCGCGACCAGGACGACCTCGACGCCATCATGACCGCCTTCGGCGCGAAGCCGTCGGTGATGAAGGAGATGCCCGCGAAGATCGGCGAGAAGCTCGCGCGGCTGAAGCCGAACGAGCGCCTCGGCGGCCGCTCGCCGCTCGACGACGTCGAGGACCTCGAGCTGCTCGTCATCGCCGTGCACGGCAAGACCCTCGGCTGGGAGCTGCTGCTCGAGCTCGACGACCCGCGCCTCGACCGCAACCGCCTGCGCGAGCTCGTCGAGCGCGCGAAGGCCCAGCACGCCGAGCTCGAGCGGCTCCGCAGGACCCAGGCCCCGAAGCTGCTGCGCGACTGAGCGCGCCGGCGCCGTTGCGCCCGCGCCCCCGCGCGGCCACCGGACCCGCCGCCGCCGACCGCTGCCGACCGCTGCGGAACCCGAGCCGCAATGCACCCCCAACCAGGCTTCCGCTGGCGCGCTTCGATGCCGCTGGCCCGCTTCGATGCCGCTGGCGCGCTTCGGTATCGCTGGCGCGCTTCGGTATCGCTGGCGCCAGGGCACCAGCATCTTCCGGCGACCGCCAGCAGCATCCGTCCGGCGCCTCGGCATCACGCGTCCACTGGGCCATCACCCTGCACCGGAGGCCCTCCGACTCGCACCCCGCCCCAGCGCTCGCCTCGCACTCACCATCACGAAAACCGCGCCCCGCGACGCCCTCACGCGGTTGTCGCTGGCGCGATTCGGTATCGCTGGCGCCAGGACCCCAGCATCTTCCGGCGACCGCCAGCGGCATTCGTGCGGCCGGGTGGGAGCGGCGAGCGGGAGGCGGGGCTGGATGCGGCGGTCCGGCGGCGCAACCGGATCGGGGGCCGGGGAGGCCGGCCGTCAGCCGTCGTGGCGGAGGCCAGCGGTCAGCCGTCGTGGCGGAGGCCGGCCGTCAGCCGTCGTGACGGAGGCGGAGGAGCCACTCGGCGTCGTGCCGGGCGCCGTCGCGGAGCCAGAGCGAGGTGCGCTCGACGCCGTCGACGGCCGAGCGGGCGACGGCGACGCCGGGCGCGACGAGCTCGACGCGCACGCCGTCGGCATCTGCGGCCGCATCCGCGGCGGCGCGGCCGACCTGCTCGAAGGCGTCGTGGCGGCGGTCGCGGGCGTCGCCGGCCTCGAGCCGGGCGATGAGGATGCGCAGCTCGGCCTCGGCGTCGCGCGCATCGCCCCCGGCGTCGGGGCGCGGGGCCTCGGGCTCGTCGGCGAAGAAGAGGTCGTCGAAGAGCGCGGGCTCCGAGGCCCCGGCCCCGGAGGTTCCTGCCCCCGAGGCCCCTGAGCCCGTCGAAGGATCCGCCCCGGCTTCGACCGGTTCGACCTCCCGGCCGCCGGGCCCGGCCTCCTGACCACCGGCCCCGGCCGCCCGGCCGCCGCGCGCCGCGCTCAGCCCGGGCCCCGCATCCGGCTCCCGGCCCGCGGCGTACGACTCGGCGGCGCCGCGCGCCCGCGCATCCGCCTGCTCGTTGAGGTCGTGACCGGAGTGGCCGCGCACCCACTCGAAGCGCACGTCGCGGCCGGCGAGCGCGGCGTCGATGCGCTCGAGCAGTTCGCGGTTCTGCACGGGCTTGCCGTCCGACTTCTTCCAGCCCTTGCGCTTCCAGCCCGGCATCCACTTCGTCACCGAGTTGATGACGTACTGCGAGTCGCACAGCACGCGGAGCGACGCGTCGAGGTCGGCGGTCTGCTCGAGCAGGTCGGCGACCGCCATCAGCTCGCCCATGTTGTTCGTGCCGCGCGGCCAGCCGCCGGCGCGCCACTCGCCCTGCTCGGTGACCCAGGCCCAGCCGGCCGGTCCGGGGTTGCCGAGCGATGATCCGTCTGCTGCCGCGGTGATCTGCATGCGCCCCATCGTGCCAGGCCGGCGGCGCCGGGGAGGTCAGCGGTATCGGGACGCCACGACGCGGCCGGCCGACCCGCGAGCGGAATGCGCCGACCCCCGGATTCCTTGCACTTGCATGAATATACCCCGCGGGGTATCTTATGAGCATCGTTCTCAATAGCCCCGAGTCCAGAATCGAGCCCGCCGTGACCACCACCCCGACCCCCACCGCGCGCGCGACCGCGCCCGGCAGCGCATCCGCCGCCGCCCCCGCGACCAGCCCGACCGCGCGCCGCCTCGCGCTCGGCGCCGCGATCATCGCGCCGCTCGTGCTCGTGTCGGCGATGCCGCCGCTCGGCACCGCCGCCTACCTGCCGGGCCTGCCGATCGCCGCCGACGAGTTCGGCGTCGCGACGAGCGCCGTGCAGCTCACGCTCACGGTCTACATCATCGGCATGGCGCTCGGCCAGCTCATCATCGGCCCGCTCAGCGACCGCCTCGGCCGCCGCCGCCCGCTGCTCATCGGCATCGCCGCGTTCGTCGCGCTCAGCGCCGCCGTCGCCTTCGCGCCGACGCTCGAGATCATGCTCGCGCTGCGCCTGCTGCAGGGCGTCGCCGCGAGCTCGGGCATGGTGCTCGGCCGCGCGATCGTCAACGACATGGCCCGCGGCGACCGCGCCGCGCAGGTGATGAACGTCATCACCGCGGCGGGCTTGCTCGTACCCGCGCTCGCACCGCTGCTCGGCTCGGCGGTGCTCGCGTTCGCGCCCTGGCGCACGATCTTCCTCGTGCTCGCCGGGCTCGGGGCCCTCGTCGGCGTGTGGGTGATCGCGAAGGTGCCCGAGACGCACCCGAAGCACCGCTCGATCGAGCCCGCCGACCCGGCCGCCGCCGCGGGCGGCCCCGGCGGCCCCGGCCGCAAGGGCGCTGGCGCCCCGGATGCGGTGCGCTTCGTCCTCTACACCGCCGCGGTCGCGCTCTCGTTCGCCGCGATGTACGCGATGATCTCGGCCGGCCCGTTCGTGTTCCAGCAGGTGCACGGCTTCTCGCCCGCCGGCTACGCGTGGACCATGGCCGGCCTGTCGGGCACGATGGCCGCGGTCGGCATCGCCGGCTCGCGCCTCGTCGGCCGCCCGACCCGCTTCGGCACGCTCACCGCGCCCCGCGCGGTCACCTTCGGACTCGTCTGGACCGCCGTCGGCGCGCTCGTCGTGCTCGCCGCGGTGCTCGCCGAGGCGCCGGTCGCGCTGCTCATCGCCGCGCTCGCCGTCACCGCCGCGCCGATCGCGCTCGTGTCGGGCTCGGCGACCGCGATGGCGATGGGCTCGAGCCCGCTGCCCGGCGGCACGACCTCGGGCATCGTCGGCACCACGCAGGCGGCGCTCGGCGCGGCGACGCCCCCGCTCGTCGGCATCCTCGGCGCGAGCGCGCTGCCGATGGCGCTCACCCTGGTGATCGCCGCCGCCCTCGCCGCCCTCG
>JAAYAS010000187.1 GCA_012719255.1 Microbacteriaceae bacterium
CGGCGGGGTCCGCGCCGCCGGGGCGCGCGACCGGCGAGCCGGCCGGGCCGTGGCCGGCAGCGCCATGACCGCCCGTTCCCGGCCCGCCGCCCGGCGCACCGGCGCGGCGCCACTCCTGCTCGGCGCGCAGCACCTGCACCGACCGCGGATCGAGTTGCTCGCCGCGGAGGCGGGCGTCGGCGGCGCGCATGTGCGCCGAGGCGAGGGTGAGCCGCGCCTGCGCCTCGCGCCAGCGATGCGAGGTGTCGGCATTCGCCGCCGCCACCGCGAGCCGCTCGAACTCGAGCAGCGTCGCCGGCGCGGTCTCGGCGTCGACGAGCGGCAGGCGCGTGATCACCGGTCCCGCGACCGTGTCGGGCGAGAGCGTCACGACGCCGGCGAGGCGCCGCCACGGCCCGGTCGAGATCGTCACGCCCTGGATCCGCTCGCCCGGGATGATCGCGAGCCGCCGCATCAGCCACCCGAGCCGCAGGTACACGACGCCGCGGTCGATCGCGTAGCCGAGCCGGCGGAACGCGAGCGGCTTCAGCCACCACGCGCGCGACGGCGCCGACACGAATTCGGCGCTGCGGCCGGGCGCCATGCCCGCCTCGATGAGCGCGAGGGTCCGCTCGGTGCCGAGCATCGGCAGCACGAGCGCGAGCACGCGCTCGACGTCGGCGCGGTCGCCGATCGGCAGCAGCACCTGCCGTTGCTGCACGGCCTGATTGTTCTCGCTGCTCTCCGACGCCTGGATCTGCAGGTCGGCGCGGTTGACCGTCACCTGGTACCAGCCGAACGGCCGCCACAGCAGCGACTGGTTCACCGAGACCGAGTGGATGCGTCCGGGCGCGACGGTGTCGTTCGTCTGGGTGAACACGCCCTTGGTGATGCGCACGCCGTCGGGGGTGCCGGCGATGCGGTAGTTGAGCATCGCGACGGTCGAGGCGACGGTGCCGAGCACTGCGGCGAACACCGACATGCCGATCGAGATCACGGCGATGATCCCGAACCCCGGGCCCCACGTGTCGCCGTCGCCGCCGACGGTGAGCGCGATGATGAGGAGCGCCACGGCGAGCGCGGCGATCATGGCGAGGATGACGATCCCGGTGGTGATCGCCACCGAGGCGAGGTAGCGCCCCGGCTTCACCGCGACGACGGCGGGCTCGTCGTACCCCGGACCGAAGTCGGTGCTCGCGAAGTCGTCGATCGCCGCGTCGATGAAGTCGCTGAGTCCGCGGCGCCGCGGTGCCGCCGCGTTCGGATGCGCGGCGCCGCCCGGGGTGCCGGGATGCAGGTGGGCACCGGCATGCGCCGGGGCGCCCGGGGCACCAGGGCCCACCGGTGCGCCCGGGTGACCCGGAGCACCGGGGCGCGTGGAGGCGTCGGGGAAGGACGGCGCACCGGCAGGCGCGGGCGCACCGGGATGCGCGTGAGCACCGGGCGCGCCGGGCCGGGAAGGGGCCCCCGGCCCTCGCAGCTGCGCCTTCGCGCCCGAGGCGCGGCGGAGGATCTCGGCGCGCAGCAGCTCGGCGTCGTCGCGCTTGATGAACTGCAGCTTGATGTCGCTGTCGCGGCCGGCGCCGCTCGTCTCGAGCGACGAGAGGCCGAAGATGCGGGCGCCGACGCTGCGCTGCAGGTTCACCGACTGCAGCCGGTCGAGCCGCACCTGCCGCTGCTGCTTCGTGAGCACGCCCGAGCGCATCTCGAAGACCTCGTCGGTGAGCCGGAACCGCACGAAGCGGACCGAGATGAACGGCCAGGCCATCGCGAGCGCGGCGATGACGAGCGCGAAGATCATCGGCAGTCCGATGACGAAGCCCCTCCCGACGCCGCCGCGATCGGTCGAGAGCGCGATGCCGATCACCGTCGGGATGAGGAAGCTCGCGAGGATGCCGAGCACGGCGATGCCGACCGGCCCCGCGGCCGCCCACGGGGTGAGCGGGTGCAGGCGGTGCCACTCGCCGTCGGCGAGCGGCGTCGGCGGCCGCTGGCCGGGTCCGCCGTGCTGGCCGGCAGCGCCCGGACCTCCGGGCGCACCGGAACGACCCGGCGCACCGGGGCCCTGCGGCAACCCATCGGGGCCCGGCGGCAGCCCACCGCGACCCTGCGGCGGCCCACCGGGACCCTGCGGCCGCCCCTGCGGAGGCCCGCCGGGCCCCTGCGGCACCCAACCGGGACCCTGGCCCTCGGTCA
The DNA here is from genome assembly GCA_012719255.1 of Microbacteriaceae bacterium. Taxonomy (GTDB): domain Bacteria; phylum Actinomycetota; class Actinomycetes; order Actinomycetales; family Microbacteriaceae; genus Gulosibacter. The sequence goes on from JAAYAS010000187.1 coordinate 2,176, forward strand.
TCACAGGCCCGCCCGACGGGTCTCGGCGACGCGAATGAGGTGGTCGCGCAGCTGCTGGGCCTCGACCTCGGGGAGGCCCGGGATCTCGAC